>NZ_JAUBRC010000004.1:0-230512 GCF_036701635.1 Microcoleus sp. N9_B4
GTACACCACAGGGAGGGGTGATTTCACCTTTACTTGCGAACATTGCTTTACACGGTATGGAAGAAAGAGTCAAACAGTACGCGGAAACACTAAAAGGAAACAAACGGGACAACCGGAACGCCCTTAGCCTAATCCGTTATGCTGACGACTTCGTGATTATCCATGAGGATTTGAACGTAGTCAAGAAATGTCGAGAGATAATAGCTGAGTGGTTAAGTGATATGGGATTGGAGTTAAAACCGAATAAGACAAAATTAACCCACACCCTCATTGAGATTGATGGTAATGTTGGGTTTGAGTTCCTGGGTTTCCATGTACAACAATTCAAATCGGGTGCATATCGATGTGCCAATAGAACAAATGGAACACCGCTAGGTTTTAAAACACTAATAACACCCTCAAAAGCCAAGGTTAAAGTGCATCTAGCTAAAATTGCTGAGACAATAGACACCCATAAAACCGCCCCACAAGCTGCTTTAATTAGTAAGCTGAATCCAATCATTAAGGGATGGTCAAACTACTACTCAACAGTCGTTAGCAAAGAAATCTTCTCAAAGGTTGACAACCTAACTTACAACAAGTTGAGAGCCTGGGCAAGAACGAGGGGAAAAGGGGGCATCAACAAGGACAAATACTGGAGAACAGTAGGCGACCGAAATTGGTGTTTCAGTACAGAAAATGGGTTGGAATTAAAACGACATTCAGATACGCCAATCGTAAGGCATATCAAAGTAAAGGGTGTTGCTAGTCCGTTTGATGGAAACTGGACTTATTGGAGCAAGCGTAGAGGTGAATACCCAGAAACTCCTAACAGGGTTGCATCATTAATCAAGCGTCAAAAGGGTATTTGTTCTCACTGCGGTCTGTACTTTACCAGTACAGACATTGTAGAAGTTGACCATATCAAACCAACATCGTTAGGTGGAAAGGATACCTACGACAACCTACAACTTCTGCATAAACACTGCCACGACACAAAGACAGCAACAGACGGGTCAATGCGCTCTGAAGGAAGTGTTAAAACCTGATAGTTGGTCTTGAATCATACCTATAACAAAGGTGGAATTATCAAGGAGCGGAATGATGCGAAAGTATCACGTTCCGTTCTGAAGGAGAGTTAGGAGTGGTAACGCTCCTATCGACTCTAACCAGTTATCAGAGAAGCGGATGGGTGGTATATTTCCCTGACGCTAGAAGATAAAACGGTTCCCGTAACGGTTGCAGAAATTCAACCGACTGAAGAAAATACTGTTGGTATTGATTTGGGAATAACCAATTACGTTTACCTATCCAATGGCGAAAGGGTTGAGAATCCTAGGTTTTTAAGGAAGTCGGCTGAGAAATTAGCAAGACTTCAAGCGAAGTTAGCTAATAGAGTTAAGGGTTCTAAGCCTGGGAAAGTTATCAAGGACAAGATTTCCAAACTCCATCAGTTCGTAGCTAGAGCTAGATTAGATTTTCAATTCAAAACTGCACATGAGTTACTTAGCAAGTGTGAAGTTTTAGTTGTTGAAGACTTGAGTGTTAAACATCTAACTAGACGCGCCCAGCCTAAAACTGACATTGAGAATGGCAATTTGGTTTATTTGCCGAACGGCCAGTCAGCAAAAAGTGGCTTGAACAAATCCATGCTTGATGCTGCTCACGGACAATTCGCCAGCGTTCTCAAATATGTTGCTTGGAAGTTAGGTAAAACTGTTCTATTTGTTGACCCCAAAGGAACTTCTCAACATTGCTGGGATTGCCTCAACAAAGTTCCGAAAGAATTATCACATCGGTGGCATTCTTGTCAGTGTGGAGAATCCTTGGATCGAGATGAAAATTCAGCCAAACTTATAAAGAAGATTGGATTGAGTTACGAAAGTGGCGGGGGAACTCCGTCACTCAAAAAAGCCTTTGAAAAAAAGGAAAAAAAAGCCTGCGGTCTAACTGTACTCAGTTGACCGTCAGGTTAGTTCACGGTGAATTTTGCTCCTCGGTACTGGGGGGGGTTTGGCCAATTCCCAATTGCTTCTTAGAGGATTTTAAGTCTTTCCAAAGCGCCTTAATATCTTTATAGGCTTTCTCAGCACTAATTTTCCCCCCAGTTTCCAGCGAGCAAATATAAGTTATTTTTTGAGCAAACTCCTGCAAGTTGGCATTAAACGCCAAGTTTTCTGGCGTGAAATCACCGTAGTAGCGATTGCGAGGATGTAAAAAATCTTCCCGCTCTTTCATTGCCCCCTCCTAATTTAACTTTTGGTATTCAACTTTTGGTTCGGTCTCTGCTGTTAATAGCACTATTTGTACTCAGTATCGCGGCGCTAACTTGCTTCTATTGTATTCCGCAAGTAGCAATTGTGCTTTTTCGCTCTGTATTTAGTCTATTAATGCAGTCTTAACCTTAAGTTAGCTTTATTTTAACTTTTCTTTAACCTAAAAGCAAAAAAATTAGGAAATGCGCTTTTCGCATCTCCCTTTAGCTAGATTTTAAAGTGTTGATTAACCTTTTGTGAAGGTGGATATTTACTTGTGGCACTCGCAGCCAGTGTGGCCGCAGCCTTGGCCGTTGGGGTGGCCCTCAGCGCAAGCAGTGGAACAGTATGTTTTGCCGTCTTTTTCAATGGCTTCGCTAGGGCTGACAACGCACGAACATGAAGGACAGGCACATTTTGTTTGGGTGGCGGTAGTCATACTTTAGATTCTCCTGGTGGGGTTGTGTGTATCTACTAATATCTGAACACATATTCAGATATTAGTCAAGGGAATGTAAAAATTTTGTTACAAAAGGTTGACCGATCGCACTAAAATAAAAATGAGAATTAAAACTAGCCGGGAAAAGATGTCACCCAACTCTGCTGTTAATGGAGCGATAAGTCAGACTCACCAAGAAAACGATACACCAACGTGCGATCGACCGCACTTAGTTGACAGTGTACGGGCCGGGGACATCCAAACACAAGTTCTCAACACCGCAAAAGCGCAGCGGATGGCTGAGTTTTTCAGTCTTTTGGGAGATGCGAATCGCCTGCGGCTGCTGTCGGTGTTGGCAAAACAAGAACTGTGCGTGTGTGACTTGGCTGCGGCGTTGAGTATGAGCGAGTCAGCAGTATCGCACCAGTTGCGGGCATTGCGGGCGATGCGGTTGGTAAGTTACCGCAAGGTTGGGAGACAAGTTTTTTATAGTTTACTCGATCGCCACGTTTTGGAACTTTACCAAGCAGTCGCCGAACACTTAGACGAAGAATAATCTTTTGGGCGTTGGGCGTTGGGCAGTGGGCATTGGGCATTGGGCATTGGGCATTGGGCAGTGGGCAGTGGGCATTGGGCATTGCTAATCGATTTAAAATTTTGTAGGGGCGGCTTTTACCAATAATTTCGGTTTAAGACCAATAATCTCGTAAACCCGCCCTCACCAAACTCGATATCAATCTTCGACGGTGTGGCCCGTAGCAACAACTGCCTGTGTAATTGACTCTTCAGAAGCTTGAGATTCAACTGTAACAGTCTTAGCTGCGACATCCACATTGACAGTAGCATCGGAGTCAACAGTTTTGATGGCTTTGGTAATTGTATCAGCGCAGCCGGAGCAGACGATCGAGGGAACTTTAAGTAGTATTGCCATAATTAAGCAAATTTTCGTAGATGACAGTATTATTTTTTATTTTAATCTAAATTCCTGAAACACGCGCTTTTCCCGATTCCGGCAGGGGTTTAAACCCCTGCCTCAAAGCTCAATTCGGTTAAAACTGACATCTTGCACCATTCTCAATTAACCTTTTATGAACAGCCAAGATGCCTGTTCCAGAAAAGATAAATTTTATTGTGGAACAGGCATCTTGCCTGTTGCTGACGCCTGTTCCACAAAAGATAAATTTTATTGTGGAACAGGCATCTTGCCTGTTGCTGAGAATGGTGCAAGATATCAGTTTTAACCGACTGTAGAGTTGGACGTTAAAAGTTATAGATTATTGCCCACTAATATCACTTCAAACTTAATACCTGTGAAGGCACATTAATCTCCGGTATGCACCGCCCAACGGCGGCGGCTACAGGGCGCAAACTCGCAACTAAATCTACCATATCTGGTAAAGAAAGAGCTTGCCGCGCGTCAGAAACCGATTTTTCCGGTTGCGGGTGACACTCAATAATTAATCCGTCTGCACCGCAAGCAACCGCTGCTTTGGCTAGTGGTGCGACTAATTCTCGCTTGCCGACTGCGTGAGAAGGGTCTACTATTACTGGCAAATGAGTTAACTGTTTCAGCGCTACGACTGCACCTAAATCTAATACATTCCGGGTGTAATTGTCGAAGCTGCGGATGCCTCTTTCGCAGAGAACTACATGAGGATTTCCGTGACTGAGAATGTATTCGGCGGCCATCACAAATTCTTCGATGGTGGCTGATAAGCCGCGTTTTAGCAGGACTGGTTTTCCGGCTTGACCGATCGCCTTTAGTAACTCGAAGTTTTGCATATTCCGACTGCCTAGTTGCAGCATATCAGCATAGGTGACAACTGGCTCGATTTGGGCGATCGACATTACTTCTGTCACCACGGGTAAACCGTAACGCCGGCTGACATCGGCTAAAATTTCGAGTCCCTCAATTCCCATCCCTTGGAAAGCATAGGGAGAAGTGCGAGGTTTGTAGACTCCGCCTCGCAAAGCTTGCACGGAGGCGGCGGATAGTTGGCGGGCGACTGTTTCCATTTGTGCGGAATTTTCGACGGTACAGGGGCCACCGATGATTAATAATTCTGTGCCGCCGACTGAGACTGTTTCTGAGAGTTTGACAATTGTTTGGTGTTCGGGATGAGATTTAGTGACGAGTTTGGCTTCTAACATGAGGGAATTTTCCTGGGGAATTTAAGTGGGTGGTTGAAAACAAAAAACCCGGAACTTTTAGGAGTTCCGGGTTGGTGCGAAAAGACAGCGCGACAATTTACCCAGAACTTTGGTTGGGCCAAAAATAAAAGCTGTTGTACCAGTTACTGAATAATGTCATTGCTGTTTTTGCTTGTACTCGATTGGTGGTTGGGAAAAGAAGTAGAAAAAACAAAACCGCAGGTGTTAATCTGCGGTTCGCCCGGATGTTCACAGTGAATTACCAATTCACTCCGGGCGAACTTGGCTGCACCAAAAATAAAAATAGCTGTTGGCTGTGAACTTGGCTGTGAACATAGTTGAAGTGCTGCGATTTGTGGATTAAACACAATACTATTGCACAAGCTAGCACAGGGAGAGGGGGATGTCAAGTTATTTTTTGCAAAAGTTTTGTAGAGTGGCCGCTCTTGTCCCCCCCTTATTAAGGGGGGCTAGGGGGGATCGAGGGGCTAAGTAGTAACGTGGAGTTCGATCGCTCTTTTCGCCCCTTAATCAGGAATATGTCTCGTTTATACATTCGTTTCGATAGTCCCTAACGCCTCTTATTAAGGGGGGCATGAGTATTTAAAGTCCTCATGTATTTCTCGTTTATAGCGCAGTTTAGATCCCCCCTAACCCCCCTTAATAAGGGGGGAACAAGAAGCACTCAAATTTAACCCGTGATCCTCTTATTAAGGGGGGCATGAGTATTTAAAGTCCTCATGTATTTCTCGTTTGTAGCGCAGTTTAGATCCCCCCTAACCCCCCTTATTAAGGGGGGGACAAGAGGGAGCTTTCGGATGCGAGGGGGAACGATACTTTGATGCAAGGGAGAGATATTGATTAATCCCAGCCGAAGTCTCGATCGCACAATTCGGCTAGTCTTTGGTTGTGCGATCGAAAATATGCTCTCAATTGCTCGTATATTGTCTCGTTGATGGGGGGATATTGGGTGGCGTTGTATTTTTCGTAGGTTTGTAGTTGGTGCGGCGGCAGTTCTAGAAAGTCTAAGACGCTGTTGTATGTGCCGAAGGGATTGGTATACAAGTCTTCGCTTTTGAGAATTAAAAGTTGTGATTTGGGAAAAAGTTTCATCCAGGCTGGGAGTTGATCGGCGTAAATGCCGCGGGTTAGATAACTGTGGTGTTGGTGTTCGTAACTGTAGTAGTTTGGGTTGGTTTGGAGTTTTTCTATTTCGCCTTTGAGTCTTTCGGGTTCGGCGGCGATCGCACTTTCTAATGATAGGGATTCGTAGCCTATTTTGATATAGTAATAATAGTGGGAAATTGCGCGTTCTACGGGGTTTCTCAGCAGGGCGATTATTTTAACTTTCGGACATAAATCATAAATTCGCTGGGGAACTTGGGGGTGACAGATGTAGTAGGGGCTGGCTTCTCCGGTTACTAGATTTTCGCCTGTTTGGGGCTGGGGAAATTGGGAACAGTACCAGTCTGGGCTTTTGTCGAAGTTGAAGTCGAAGTAATGGATTTCTTTTTGGGCGGCGGGGGCGATTTGGGGATGTTGGATTAGGTAATTGTACAGAGATGTTGTGCCGCCTTTTTGGGCACCGATGATGATGAAGTCGGGGGGTTTGGAGGGTTGTTTCATGGGTTGTATGTTTTATATTTTGCACTTGTACTGACAGTGTTTCGGATTTGGCATTTGTACCGATAGTCCGCCGGGGGGCAAACGAAAATTCGATCGCACTTGGGGGGATTACGGCAATTCGATCGCACTTGGGGGGATTACGGCAATTCGATCGCCCAATTTAGATTCGATCGCACTGACAGGCTTAACCACAATTCGATCGCCCTCTCTACATTCTAGATTCCGGTGGTTGAAACTGATCCTAGACAAACAATGCCTGCCGGGGCGGGCTGGGAAATACATCGAAGACGATCGCGATCGCTGTTTTTGGGCGATCGAATTCACTCTCGCTCTGACCGCTGACATTTCAATTTAACTAGATTAGAGTGGAGTTAGGAATATCTAATCCCTGCGGGGCAAATCTTTCGCTGAAAAATATATTATCGGCGGCGATTTTGCTTGGGGGTTTGTGGGTTTTATTTTTCAGCGAAAGTACAGATTTAAATTTGTGCAAGAGGCTGATATGCAACTGGCAAAAAATGGGAACAATAAAGATGGGATTGTACTGTCGAGCAGTAACTACCTGCAATACCATCTCTGAAATTATTCAGGAAGGCGTCAATGTTTAAGAGCAAATTATCCAAAGTTATCGTATCCCTGCTGCGGCGGATTGCTGGTGTTACCAGATCCGGGGCGAAGCGGCTGATGAGAGCAATGCTGCAAACCCTGATGGCTATGGGCCGGAGGGCGAGACTGCCGGTGGCGGGGTTTGTGCTGCCGACGGTGACGATGGTGTTGCTGGTAGTGATTTTGTTGACTGTGGCGATTACCCTGCGATCGTTCGATCGGGCTAATACGGCGCGTAACGTGCGCGTGAACCAGCAGGTGCTGGCGGCCGCCACTCCCGCGCTCGATCGGGCGAAAGCAAAAATTCAGTTCTTGCTGGAGCAAACCCAGAATCGGGGTACTCCTTCTGATGAAGATTTGTACCTGCTGATAGCCAACCCCCTTACAGGTGGAAGTGCAAGTGATCGTTATACCTTTGGGGACGAGGAACGCCTGAAACTTCAGTATAACCTAGACGGTACCGGCGGCATAACTCCCGATCTTCGCGTTAATGATCCTAATTTTAATCTCGAAACCAATGAATCTATAAACACTGCTTGGAGATATCCCGTCGATACGAACAACGACGGAAAATTTGACACTTTTACGCTCTACGGCATATTCTTCCGCACCCCCCCAAGGGATGACGATAAAAACAACCCTACTCTGGGCGAGTTCTTAAGACCAAGAAAACCGCTGGAAGCAAGAACGCCGCCGATGTCAGTGGCAGGACTTAATCCTAAGTGCTTGCAGGGTGGAGGTACTGCTGCTAGTTTAGCAGGTGACTCAGGCTGGTACAGGCTAGACGGCAAACTTAAAAAAAGTTTTTTTGTTTATACAGTTAACGTACCCATAACAGATACCGAAGCGACCGCATTGGGTACTACTAATTATCAAAAATTCACAGGCACTTCCAGCATTTCAGCCTTGGAATATCAGCAAGACCAAATCCGCATTCCTATCGCCAACAACGCGGTGGTTTATGAAGACGATTTAGAAATATCGCCGGGACCTCCGCTGAATCTAAACGGGCGACTATTTACAAACAGTAATTTGCTGGTATCAGGGGCTGCTGACGCTAACAGCATCAAACTGTATCAGGTCAGCAGCCCAGAGTCTTGTTTCTACGATCAAGAAAATAGCAAAATTGTTGTGGCAGGCAATGTAGTAAATGGTGTGTCAACTGACAACGACACCAAAAAGGTAGTGGACGTACACCTTTACAAAAAAGCTAGCCTGCCTGCGGCCGGTACAAGAACCACATTCATGGCGGTGACGAAAAAATTAGAAATTAAGACCAGTGAGGAATCAGCTAGCAATCCAACCTTAGACGTTCTTTACAACAACGAAGCCTATACAAAGCGCCTAGATTTGCTAGTAGAAGCGCAGATGGGAGAAAACGGCACCAACCCCGAGACTAACGATCCGTTGTTAGTGCAGCAGCGGCCGGATACCCAAGATCGCAAACAAGCGCTGACAGAATATTTTAAACAGCTCACCCGGAAGGTTCCTTTTGCGGAAGTGCCTCTTGTTGGAGGAGACGCAACGGCAGGGTACGGTCTTTCATGGGCAACACCGGCCGGAACCCCACCCATTCTAGGCACCCAAGACACCCTAAGACCTGTAGACAAATGGAGCCTTCCAAACCCTGCCGACACCAAAATTAACCTAAAGCTGGATAAGCTACCAGCAACAAACCCCCTACCAGAACCTCCTACTGAAGAAGAATTTCTGGGCGATCGCGTTGTGGCAGGCAACAACTTGCCAGCCCTCAGATGGGACGGCGCCAAATTTATCAACACGCCGGAAACAGTAGCAGCGAAGTGGAATCCGGGCGACGCCGGCACTACGCGCGAACGATCGCCACAGGTGACGAAGCTCGCTGATGTGGGAGCGATCGATCGCGACGGTTTCTGGGAAGGAGAAGCGGCGAGATACCCGGAAAATCCATTAGACGGCAATGGCGGCTTGCGCGTCATTACTGGTGCAGGGGTTTACGAGCGCAAAAATTCTTTCCTACCACCCCCCAGTTGGATAAATCCTGCAGATGGCGCAACCTTAACTGGGGACACGGCTACTTACGACGACCCAACTACTACTGTGGAGGAGAAGTTCCCCGTCGTATGGCCGGACTCCATGCCGATGTCGCCGCTAGGACAAGGATCTAAAGTTTACAACAATAGTGCTGGCGGCCCTTTTAATGCGGCAAATTGGATAAATTGGCCCGGAACCGTGCTGCCAACAACTCCTCCTCAACCTCCTGGAGGGCTACCGCCACAGGGGCTGCCATCGGCCGTCACAGGCTCGATAGACCCCAACACTCCCCAGTATGCCAAGGGCGATTTGCGGATGCGGGCGACAGTAGTTTATCACTATGCAGATGGTACCACGGCTCCAGGAGAGTTCAATGACAAACCTCTGGCCTGCGTCAGCAGCTATTACGACCCCAGCACGGCTTCGACAGCAAGAAATTTAAGCGGACTTGCCCAAGATGTCAGTGGCGATCCTTCACTAGGGTTTCCCGGTACTGAAGTTGGCTCTAATAATGGCATTACCTACCGCTCCCCAGGAGTGGCAGCGAGACCGGGTACCCAGGCCACAGTCGCGCCTAATGGGTTATTGAGCGGTAGTGGCGATCCTAGGTTGGACGCGCAAGCCAATTTAGTATTCCCGGACGGTCGGTTTGCCAACAAGCCTTTGAGAGATGCTCTTCAGGAAGCTCCCGACGATCGCACTTTGGCACAAAAAGCTGCTATTGACTCTACTCTTTGCGCTTTGAGCATTCTCGCCACTGGCAGCACACCCGATCCTAACCCTAAGATTCCTCACGGGGCAATCAGAGAAGTAGCATTTTTGAACGGCCGAGAAATCAAGGCGATCGATCGCGATGACTGGACAACCAACGTTAACGAAGCCTTTACGCTGAGCAGCCCCACCACAGTTGCCCAAGCAGCCAAATTAACAGGGAACTACAATCTGCCTTTAGAAGAACGGGAACCCCTAGAAATTCGCGCCACTCGGATAGACCTCCAACAACTGCGAACAACTACATTTGGAACCGGGGAGTTTTTACTGCCAAACAGCGGGATTATTTATGCCAGTCGCGATGATGCGCTGCCTGATCGAAGTTTTCGCCCAGCTCTTGCTGCCGGCGGCATAGATGAAAGTAGGAGCGAAACAGTCAGCCCCACAGATTCCCTACTAGATCCTACTCGCAAGCCCAACGGAATTTTACTTGTTAATGGTCGGGAGCTAGGCAGAGTTCCCAGCCCCAATCCTCCTACTGTGCCAGATGTAGTCATAGAAAAGGGGCTGACTTTGGCATCTAATTTGCCGGTTTATATCCAAGGTGATTTTAACCTTCACTCCAAGCAAGAGTTTGATCCGCCCGGTGATTTGGCTAGCTTTTACGATCGTACAAACCTTGATAAGAACTTTGCCTGTCGCCCAAAGGACCCCCGATTAGCTGGTAATTGTACAACAGGCGATACTTGGCGTCCCGCAAACGTACTATCAGATGCAGTCACTCTGCTTTCACAAAATTACCGTTTTGGCTTCCGCAACGAGGGAGATTTTGACCTCAGAAATAATGCTGGTGCGGCGGCTGTAATGCCTCGCAAACAGCAAGGATTTTACAGCAACAACTTTGTCACAAACGGACTTTCCAGCGGGGCATTCAAAGCTACGAATGGCACTTTAGTTAACACAGGAGGCACAGCAGTTACAGACGAAAACTACGCAAACAACAGCAATCCTGTTAACAGTTCTTACTTCAACAACTTTGTTACCCCAGTGCAGCGGCGCGGGACTTTCCCCGAGTATTTAATGGAAGTTTGTAACAAAATCCCCGTTTCTGACTGTAAGGATGAGGACTGGTTTGTAAATCCGGTGGGTTCTTTGAAGGCAAGTGCTAGCATCACCGCTGCACAATATACCGCCGGAGCCGGAACAACTGCTAGGGCGCCAGCGCCAGAATTGCAACGCTTCCCCCGCCGTGTTGCCTTTCAGAGAGGGGGACCTTCTCGTTCCAGTGACCAACTGGATCTACCAACAAATGCTAATGATCCTGTGCCATTAGGGATTAGTGGCACCACCGTTGCTCCTGCTGGGCCTAGCACAAATCTAACAGCTAATTCTCTGTGGTTTGCCACGACTGCTACATCAGGCGCTAATGCGGTGACTTACGGTTCAGAAAAATTTCCCTTTGTGTTTAACCAGGCTAGGAAGGACGGGAGCGGTGCTCAACTGCCAGAATTAGCTGCTGTAACAGCCGTAGGTAAAGGCTCGCAGCCGCTACTAATGCCCGTTTTGCAGATCCAAACTGTGACGGCGGCGCCGACTCCTCCACCGACCAGCTTGCCAGCAGGTACAGGTGTCGTGGCCGACACCGGGTGGATACCGAAGGCTGTAAAGACAACATCTAATATGGTCGTAGGCTCGAATGATACTCCTTCCCGAGCGATCGGTAATGGCGTCGGTGACTCTAACGGCGGTGTGCAAAATTTGACCCGATTCTTGGAAAGCTGGAGTGGGATGGGATCAGTAATCCAGGGTTCCTTTATCCAGTTCAACCGGAGTGCCTACAGCACCGCGCCCTATATCCCGATTCTGAATCCGGTGGCCCCGCAGCAGACTGCTCCACTTACTAAATTACGGAGTCTTTTCGATTCATCGCCCAACCCACCCTCAACTACTATCACTTACACTGGCGGCGCTCCATTGCCTTATTACAGAACCAGTAACGCCAGCGTCACCATTAGTGGCACTACGGTAGGTCGCCTTCCCTTCTTCACCCCGCCCCTGCGGGATTGGGGTTTTGACGTGGGTCTGCTATCTCAGCCACCCGACTTGTTTACCCGAAAGTTCACGACTCCTCCCTCCATACCCACCCCGGCTGAGTATTTCCGGGAAGTACCTCGCAATGACGACTGGGTAAAAACTTTGATGTGCGGAGTTCTAGAAGCAGATACCACCAAGAAAGCCACCGAAACCATCACAACTGCCGACTGCCTCTAACCCTCTAACTATCCGCCGCGCAATTATTGGAGTCCTATTTATGACTAAGCAAAAACAACACCAAAATTTATCCCAGCCGCGAGATGGTGGCTACACGATTATCGAGTCATTGGTAGCGATGATTGTAGTTTCGGTGCTGATGATCGCGATCGCCCCCGTGATGGCCTTCTCAGTAGCGACTCGCGTCCAAGCGCGGCGGACAGAACTGGCAACGCAGGCGGCGAAAGCTTACATTAACGGTTTGCGATCGCAGTCAATTAAGTTTGGTGGCACAATAAAAGGGTTTCCCGCTAGATACACAACGACAAATCAGGAAGATTTGGCTAACGCACCAGTTCCGGGAAATAACGCCGATTTATACTGCGTTGACATGGATGGAACGGGATCTTGTGAGACGATTAGCACCAAAGACTTTTACGTTCAGGGCGCTTGGCTAAATCCCGATCCATCTATTACTAATAACGATCCCACATTAAAAGGCTATCAGCTCTTAGTCCGGGTTTACAGGGCTGATTCCTTTGCTTCGGGTATAACTTTGAATCCGACCCCAAAGACTGCGAAGCAATCTGTTGTGGGTTCTGGTTTGGGCGATAGGACAAGGCCAGTAGTAGAAATGTCTACAGAGATTCCTGCTACCGGAAATCCTTCGTATAAGTCAATCTTGGATCGCCTCAAAAAAACAACACCGTAAACTACTGTATGCCCATAATTACAGTAAGTGTTAGTAGATTAAAATCCCTCCCAACCACTCGGCTAAGGAAAGAGTCAAAATGAAAACTTTACTCAGGTTGCTTCTGAAAAATCAGCATCGGCAAAACCGCTCTAAGCAAGCTCAAACAGAAAAGGGCATGACTCTAGTCGAGCTATTGGTCGGAGCAATTATGGCGTTTTTAATCATCACGCCGATGCTCGGTTTTGTAGTCGATATGCTGAATACCGACAGGAGAGAACAAGTCAAATCAAATACCGAGCAAGACCTTCAGGCCGCCGCTGATTTCATCGCCCAAGATTTGAGTCAAGCTATTTATATTTACGATCAGAAAGGAATCAATGCTATTAATAATAGCACTCTTCCTACGAGTGGAAAATTACCTGCTCCTGCTAACGGAACTCCGATACTCGTATTTTGGAAGCGGCAACAGATGAAAAATTCAGTTCCTATTAACCCGACTGTTACTGCAAAACCAAACACCTGCGCTACTAGGCCTAATGAATGCAACGATACCTACGTACTTTCATTAGTTGCGTACTACCAGTTTAAAGACAACGACGTTACTTGGTGTCAGCCTTCAGGAGGTCCTTGTCCTACCCGTATTGCCCGCTATGAAATTAGGGATGGAGTAAAAGACCCGTCAACTTTGGCTTATTACCCTGACACTGAGACAACAGATGCTCAAAAGAAAGATCCAGCTTTTAACTCACTGTTCGACCTCAGCAAGCCAACAGAAAATGTGACTGTTGTGGGACAGGCAGCAAAAAATCCGGAAGTTCTGGTTAATTACATCGACCACAGTACAGCCAACGTTCCAGTTCCACCACAGTGCAAAACTACTCTTGGCGTCACAGACCTACCAGCACCAGCACCAGCATTAACTCAAGGAGATTTATTAACAGCCGACGGCTCAACCAATAGCTTCTACGCTTGTGTAGATACAGCTAAAAACATAGCCCGAGTTACGATCAGAGGAAATAGCCTGCGTCGCCTTCAACCAAACGATGCTGAGTTCAAAACAACCAGTTCGGCATATTTCCCAACAGCAACCGTTCAAGTACAAGGTCTAGGCGCGCGAGGAAAGTAACTGATTTCTGAGGCACATTTCTGAATCGCAGCCGACCGATAAACAATAGGATAGTAGCATGAAAACCCCACCAATATTATTAAAACTTTTGCATAACTCGGCTGCCAAGCCCAGCCCTAATTTCCACAAAACTGCATCCAGAAAGGGCGATGGAGGATTCACGCTTCTAGAAGTGCTGGTGATAGCGTTAATCGTAGGTATATTAAGTTCGATCGCCGCTCCAAGCTGGCTGGCATTCATCAACAGGCAAAGAGTTCGCACTGTGAATGATCGCGTTTTGCAAACCTTGCGAACTGCACAAAGCGAAGCAAAACGAACTAAGAGCGATAGAGTAGTTACATTAAATCCATTGGTTGACCCACCAACAGCTACAATTAATACAGATCCAGCCCAAAACCCTCCGCTACAAACAGTGATTTTCGACGCTGGAGGCGAAATCAAACCAGACACTATTAAACTTTCAATTAATAAACCCTTAATCAATAATACAGCCTCAATCACTTTTAACTACCAAGGAAACATCACAAGCCCATCAATAGAGACTAGCACGCCACCACAAAGCACTGACCGTTTTATAGTCACAGTTGCTCCTTTTAGTGGCGGTGCGAAACAATGTGTGATTGTTGAAACTATCCTAGGAGCAATGAGAACTGATGAAGGGGAATTCAATGCTGTAACAGGACAGGGTTGTCCAGTAATACCCTAGATATTTTTCAATCTCTAACAGCAATTCCGCATAAGTTGTGAATTGCTAAAATCTCTTAACTTAAATTATTTTATATTTCAAATCCTATTAAAACAGTCAAAATATGCAGCTAGAACTAAAACAAATAATCATCCAGCCAGGAAATCAACTATTACTCAAAGACATAACCTGGCCGATGTTTGAAACCCTACTAATATCATTGCCGGTTACACCGGAATGAAGTTGACGGTTGACTGTTGACAGTGAACAGTGAACCGTCAACAGTGAACTCGAATTTACTATTCCGATGCTAACGAATTTGATATCATAACTGCTTAACCAACCAAGCGATCGCCCCTGCAACATCAGCAACCTGCTCAACATCGGGAATCCGCGGCCGCTGCACCATCACCACCGGAATTCCCAGTTCCCTAGCCGCCACAATTTTCGCATAAGTAGCAGCGCCCCCGCTGTTTTTACTAACAATAGTATCAATCTGATATTCTAATAGTAATTGGCGCTCCTCTTCCAAAGAAAAAGGCCCCCTTGCTAATAACAACTTACCATGAGGAATAGGAGAATTTAGTGCCGGAGGATCGATCGCCCGCATCAAAAACCAAATAGCATCCAAACCAGCAAAAGCAGCCAACTCCTGCCTACCAATCGTGAGAAACACCCGCTGAGACTGCCCTAATAAAGCCTTTGCAGCCTCCGAGTGGCCCGCAACATCAATCCAGAGATCGCCCTCCACCCTCTCCCAAGCAGGACGCACCAGCATCAAAAAAGGTACATTACATTCAGCAGCAGCAACAGCAGCATTAGCAGAAATCCGAGCCGCAAACGGATGAGTCGCATCGATTAAAAAGTCGATCGGGCGATCGTCTCCGTTGGCGTAGCCCCCGTAGGGGCGGGCTGCGCGATCGAGCAAAAACTCCGCCAGCCCAGCCGCCCCACCAAACCCCCCAATTCGCACCGTACCCGTTTTTGGGGTAAAAGGCTGTTGAGTGCGTCCTGCTAGCGAAGAAACCACCTCAATTTCCGCAATTTGAGACGCTCTTACCGCCAATTCCGCAGCATCCCCCGTCCCCCCCAAAATTAGCAACCGTTTTTTCATAAAATTATCCCTAATACCAATTTAATGTGAAGTTGCACATATCTCGATCCCCCTAAATCCCCCTTAAGAAGGGGGACTTTGAGAAGAATCTTGTCCCCCCCTTATTAAGGGGGGCTAGGGGGGATCGGATTCTATGCAACCTCATAAAAAATTGGTATAACTTATCCAAGCAACGCCCGCAAATTCGGTTAATAATATGTTTAATAAAGTTTAAACCGCCAACAACAATGATTCGCTCACTTTTGACATTTTTTACAGTATTAATTGTAACCGGGTTAGTATGGTTGGGAAATATCGCCCCCGTTGCCGCACAAGTACAACCAACAGATATCGCCGATCCCCAACAGGAATTAGGAGAACTCGTTCAAAAAGCTTTTGAAGCTACAAATGAAGGCAAATTTCCCGCCGCAGAAACTTTTTGGACTCAAATCATTGACAAATTTCCCTCACAAGCCGCCGCTTGGAGTAACCGAGGCAACTCTAGAGTCAGCCAAAACAAACTACAAGCAGCTATTTTAGACTACGAAAGAGCGATCGAGCTAGCACCCGACGCCCCCGATCCCTACCTCAACCGCGGCACCGCCCTAGAAGGTTTAGGACGCTGGCAAGATGCGATCGCCGACTACAATCATGTACTAGAATTAGACTCCCAAGATCCAGCCGCCTACAACAACCGAGGCAACGCCGAAGCAGGTTTAGGACAATGGGAACAAGCAATTGCCGACTACAACAAAGCCTTTGAATTAGCCCCCGAATACGCCTTTGCCCGCGCCAACCACGCCCTCGCACTTTATCAAAACGGGCAAACCAAAGAAGCAATTCGCAACATGAAAAACATCGTCCGCAGATACCCCCAATTTGCCGACATGAGAGCCGCCCTCACCGCCTGTCTTTGGGAAGCAGGAAATCGCGGCGAAGCTGAGAGCAATTGGGTAGCAGCCATCGGCCTTGACTCCCGCTACAAAGACCTCGATTGGGTTGCCAATACCCGCCGCTGGCCACCACTTGCAGTCAGCGCCCTAGACAAATTCTTGCACTTAAAATAATCTCACAACGCCAATGAAAAATTGCGAGCATCCCGATAATTGTGGGGTATAATTCCTCAAAGGGATGCTCCAAATAATTGTCAAATGTCACCCAAAGCTAGCAGGAAATAAACTCTTGAAGAACAATCATAATTCTTCCTCCTTCTTTCTTCTTTATTTCCTCAATATTCACCAGTACACCGCTCGTTGCTAAACTTCTTTATTCTCAAAACTCGTATTCCACATCTCCAGAAACAATCCTATCTGTCACAAATGTTCTGTATAGTTCCAGTTCTTCAACAGTAACTTTTCCGTCAGCCCAAATCGCTCTCTTGATGTCTTCCATTTCATGCTTAGATATCTTGCCGTCAGCAACAGCTCGCTCGATTTTGACTTGGAGCTTTTCTAGTTGCCGAGTTTCTTCCGGCGTAGGTTGTTTATCACTCGATCGTGAAACTAACATAGTGGCACTCTCCTAGAGATTGACCTCTACTCTGTACTAAGCCGCAGCAGCAGATATTGTCAACTCAAAGATGCAAAAATTGACAAATGAATGTAACAAAACTACATTTACTTGTCAATAGAATAAAGTGCAAAATTATTTAACAAAATTACATTTGTTTGTCAATAATATCGGTGTCAAATCCGCGCTTCATCGTCAAGCGTAAAGTCGAATCAAGCTGCCAACAAATATAGCGGGCAATTTTCATTCTTTTGACCCCGATTCAACACTCAACACTCAACAGTCAACAGTCAACAGTCAACAGTCAACAGTCAACAGCCAACAGTCAACAGTCAACCGTCAACAGAACTAATTCCCGAATCCGCGCAGCCGTCAACTCCTCGACATTCCTGAAAACCGCTGCAGCACCCGCATTTTCCAGCCCTGCAGCATAAGCCTCGCAGCGCATAGCATCATCCAAAACATGAGGCGGCAAAATTCCGATTCCCAGCCAAACCCGATTTGGTTGCACTTCCCGCGCCTTCACAACCGTGTAAATATCCGCAACAGTATCTCCCGCGTAAATCACGGGCAAATTTTTTTCTAAACCGTGCAGAGTTTCCAACTGTTCAATTGCCGCGAAAAGTCCAGCCGGATCGGGTTTTCCCGGTGCATCTTCCATCGCCACCAACACCGGGGAATTTAAACTCAGTTTCCCAGACAAAACATAAGCAGCTTCATCCCGCATCGCCCCGCTAAAAAAGCCCCAAACAATGCCCCCAACCGTTAAATTTTCCAGGTAAGCCGGACTTAACAGCAGCGGTTCGGTACAAATGTAACCAGTCCAATTTTTCTCATCGGGCCCCCGATAGCGACTTTGGAAAAAAGCCACTAATTCGTCATAGTTGAGAGCGAGTTCATTTCTCGATCGCCCAATCCCCTCAAAATAACGGCAAACTAACTCGAAAGACGCCTGCCAGTCATTATTCCACACTCCCTCAGACTTCAGAGAGTCGATATCGAGAGAATTTGGGCGAAAAGCACCCGCCGTGAAATGTTCCACCGCATCGGCGATCGCCCGCCGGTAGGAACCCGACACATCCCGCACCACACCGTCAATGTCAAAAACTACAATAACTCTGTTCACAACTTAACCATCCTTGTACCTAGGGCGCGTGAGAACCCAAATTTTATCTGTTCCCAGCCCCTGAGTGGCGCTAAAAGCAGCCGCGCCACAAAACTTTTCATGGCCGATGACCAATTATCGAACAAGTGTGCTACGCTTAGCGATTGTAGAAATTTTTAACAAGTTCGATCGGAACCCTGGAGGTTTGCTTGTCCAAGTTCATCTTAAAAGTTCTCTGGCTAGAAGAGAATGTTGCCCTCGCCGTTGACCAAGTTGTAGGTAAAGGAACTAGCCCGCTGACATCCTACTTTTTCTGGCCCCGCAAAGATGCGTGGGAAGACCTCAAAAACGAACTCGAAGCCAAACACTGGATTGCTGACAACGATCGCGTCGAAATCCTCAACCAAGCCACAGAAGTCATCAACTACTGGCAAGAGGAAGGCAGACGGCGCCCGATGACTGAAGCTCAGTCAAGATTCCCCCTAGTGACTTTTACCGGCAGCAACTAAGCCCCGCTTTTAGTTGCTATCCATATAAATTGCCTGTTATGGCTGACAAGGGGAAGGAGAGAGGGGAGAAGGCGAGAGGATTTGACGCTTTTTCCACCTCGCCGTGAAAGATAAAATTTGAATTCGCTACAGCTTATTATTGATACTAACTCCGATTTTCAGACCTAATCGGGTTTTGGGCGTGGTCGATCAATTTGAGATTTATTGAAAATAAAGCTCTAAGATCGGCGTTTTTTTGACAATTAATACTTACGCGAAAAGTGGTTTGACGCGCTGCTTATAGCTTTTTATGAACAGGCAAGATGCCCGTTCCACAATAAAATTCCCTCTTTGTGGAACAGGCATCTTCCCTGTTATTGAAAAGGGTGCAAGATGTAAGTTATAACTGAGATATTGCACCATTCTCAATTAGCCGTAGGGGCGGGTTCGCCAACAGCCTTAAAGCTTGCAAATAGGTTCTATAAACCCGCCCGACCCCACGAAAAATCCTCTTATTGATATTGCTGCAAGATGTAAGTTATAACAAATAACAAATAACAAATAACTAACAACTAACAGCTAACAGCTAACAGCTAATCACCTCTTCGCGGAATTTATGGGCGCCGAAAGTACAATCAACCAGACCGAACAGCTACCGCTGGTAGTAAATCCCGACATTCTCCAGCAAGCAATCCTCTACAAAATTAATACTCGCATAAACGCTCGCGGAGAATTAGTTTTCCCCTGCATACCGGGAATGCTAAGCCACTATCTCAAGTCCATAGAAAAGCTATTTAGCACCCTCGACAGACCCCTGCCCGAAGACCGCAGAGACGAACTCAGCAAGCTTTTAGCCACCAAGTTAGAACAAGGCTACCGCACCTCCACAGCATCGATGCTGATCCTGCAATACGAATCAGTACAGCCGCCACAAACCGGTTTAGCTTGCAAAGTGATTGTTACTACCTCAACAGTTGGAGAACAGTATAAAAGCTGGGTAGACACCAGAGAACCTCCACTTTTCGGTTCTCATCCCGATGCAAAATTGATGACAACGGCGGCTAAATTGGGCACACCCGATCGAGTGCGGATTTTGGACGTGGGGGCTGGTACCGGTCGCAATACCTTGCCGCTGGCGAGATTGGGCTATTCTGTAGATGCGATCGAACTAACTCCCGCTTTTGCAGAACAATTGAAAGCAGCAGTAACAGCCGAAAACCTGCCCGTGACAGTGACTGAAGGCGATGTGCTCGACCCCTTAATGCGGATGAAACCGGCCCGCTACCAGTTGGCAGTTGCCGCCGAAGTCATCTCACATTTTCGAGACAGCGATCAAGTACGGCTTTTCCTCGCTAAAATGTGCGATTCCCTTTGTCCCGGAGGCCTGTTGCTGTTCAGCACGTTTTTAACCGTTGGCGACTACCAGCCGGATGCCCTCGTGCGACAAGTTGCCCAACTCTCCTGGTCTACTTTATTTACCCCCCAAGAACTCGCCACCGCCATGGAAGGGTTGCCCTTAGTTCAAATATCCGACGAATTGGTGTTTGAATATGAACGCCACCACCTGCCGGAAGGAGCCTGGCCCCCGACGCCCTGGTTTCCCAGTTGGGCCACCGGTCGAGATGTCTTCCCAATGGCAAACGCACGCCCGCCAATGGAATTGCGCTGGATTTTGTGTCGCCGAAGTTAAAAATTTTCTCATTTTTAGGCGGACACAGCAATCACAACTGTTAACAGGCAGTAACAGTTGCCTCAGATATTTTTATTTCAACAGCTTAAATCCGGCTAGCTGTTAATATGACGCTGCCCATACACAAAAATTTACAAAAATATATATTAAGATATAAAAAGAGCGAAGTTCGATCGCCCCTGGGTGACAAACCCAGTTTCTGATTAGATCCCACGCTTGCCAACCTTTTATTTATTGCGAAAAATTGGGTGGCTAGTGGCAATCGGGCTTGCATAAAATTCGATCGTCATCTTGATGGGTGCAACTTAAAGTTAAGATCAAGCAAAGAAACCTATTCCTCCCGATAGATGACGTTTTAGGGAATAGGATTAACCAATAGATTAGCTCGCTAGTTAGCGATGCTGCTGAGAAACAAATATGCTTTTAACACGTCCACTACAAGCGTTTGGAGCAATCTTCGGGCACAAACCTTCCACAAATAGATCATCCATCGACCACAAAACCAGTAAAAATTATTGGGAGGGGAATATTGAGTCCGCTGTAAACGAACAAATTGACTGGTACATCCAAGTGGAAATGCTAATGAGTAACGCTAAATCTTCCTGCACCAATGAAGAGATTACTGCTTGGCTGCGGGGATTGCTGACAATTGCTTGGGCAGACGGCAACTTTGACGAAGACGAGCAAAAAATGATTGCAAATCTAACTCAGGATGAACTACACCCGGTATCTTTTGAAACGAGTTTTGAACCTATTGCCCCAGAGGAATTAGTCGCTGTGTTAGGGAAAGACACCGCCAAAGGCGAGGATTTTTTGAGGACAGCAGTCATGGTAGCTTTGGCAGACGGTACCTACTCGCTCAGCGAAGACGAGGTAATCCACAACTTTTGCACAGCTTTGGGGCACAATGTAGAGGCGCTCGAAGCTCTGCGACACACCATCGAAGACAGCAAGTGCGATGAGCCGCAGGGGCCCAGCAGCCAAATAGTTTTTGATGCGAATGTCGCCCCCGTCGCCGGAACACCCCTTTCATCTCGGCTACCTCAACCTCACCACAAAGATGTCCTACAACCCGTCAAAGACTGGCTTGACGGCTGGGAAATTCACGACCCAAAATTGGCACACTTTGTCTGTAAAATTATTCCGCCCCAGTGTCCGTTTGAGCGAGATGTGGTGTTATTTGGTCACAAAATCGTCCACATTCCGGCGATGTGCCAGATTAACCCGCTTTACGAACAGTTAGTCGGGATGCGCTTTCGAGCTCTCTGCTATTTGGCAGATGAATGTAAGGAAGATGTATCGTCATATTGTTAGTAGTTAGTAGTCATTAGTCAGTAGTCATTAGTCATTAGTCATTAGTCATTAGTCATTCTTGTGAAATTTTGGATTAATGATTGTAACTATTAACCAATGACTACTATTAGTCCTGAACGCAAAAACCTGGTTTTTCTACCAAAAAACATCATTACACCCATCCGCCCCAGTAGAAAAACCAGGTTTATTCAGTTTTTGTGCGTGAGTCCTGCTAATATCAAATCTGCTTTGATAATACTAATTCAACAAAAGTTTTAGTACAATCCTCAAGCTTATACAAATTATTAAAACTCGCCGATTTAGGAGCCGGAAACGGCATTGCCGTTTCCCTACAAATGCTCGCGTACAATCTCTGGCTCTGAACTACTTTTTCAAATTGGTATAATTATAATTTTCCGGCAACTGTAAATCGCGACTAAACTTGGCTGTCGTCCGCAGACTCGGACTAAAGAAAAAGAGAAATATGGTACTTGGATCTGGTATCATAATAACTACTGACCAATGACAATTGACCAATGACAATTGACAACTGACAATTGACAACTGACAATTGACTATTGACTATTGACTACTGACTAAATTATGCAATTTATCGATCGAGCAGATATTCAAGTCGCAGCCGGCAAAGGCGGCGACGGTATGGTAGCTTTTCGCAGAGAAAAGTATGTACCGGCGGGCGGCCCCTCTGGCGGGACGGGCGGCAAAGGCGGTTCCGTGTATATGGTGGCGGTGGAAAGCCTGCAAACGCTGCTAGATTTTCAGTACAACCGGATTTTTAAAGCCGATGACGGGAAGCGGGGCGCGCCGAAAAATATGACCGGTGCCGGTGGGGACGATCGCACGATCGAAGTTCCCTGCGGTACAGTTGTTTACGACGCGGAAACTCAGGCAATCTTGGCAGATTTGGTGACGCCCGGACAGACTTTTTGCGTAGCCAAAGGCGGCAAAGGCGGTTTAGGAAACAAGTGTTTTCTGACCAATTCCAACCGCGCTCCAGATTATGCGATGCCGGGAAAAGAAGGAGAACACAAATTTTTGCGTTTGGAATTGAAGCTATTAGCTGAAGTCGGAATTCTGGGGATGCCAAATGCTGGCAAATCCACCTTAATTTCTGCTTTGTCTGCGGCTCGCCCCAAGATAGCAGATTATCCGTTTACAACTTTAGTCCCGAATTTGGGCGTAGTCAGAAAACCCAGCGGCGACGGTACGGTGTTTGCAGACATTCCGGGATTGATTGAGGGAGCTCACGAAGGCGCGGGTTTGGGTTATGAGTTTTTGCGGCACATCGAACGAACTCGTTTGCTGCTGCATTTGATCGATATTACCGATGAAGATCCGATCGCCAATTATGTCACAATTCAGGAGGAATTAAAGGCTTACAGGCGTGGTTTAGCCGATCGACCGCAGATTTTGGCTTTTAATAAGGTAGATGCGATCGACCTCGAAAGCGAAGAAATCGGTAATTTAATCAGCCGACTTAAAGAAATTAGTGGCGCTCCTGTTTTGTTGATTTCCGCCGTTAGTAGACTTGGATTGGATGAATTGATGCAGCAAGTTTGGCAGAAACTCGACGAGATGAACGAAAAAGAGGCCGCGGAACAGTTAGCAGTCGCGAGTGTTTAATCGCTTTCCGGTTCTTGGAATTTCCGTGAATGGGTAGGTGTTTTTTTGAGGGGGTCAAATCTTTCGGCTGTATGGCTTGTGCAGCAAGGGTTTGAACCTCTATGGCGGGGAAAGAGGTTCACGTCTACATGGGGAAAGGGCGATCGGCAAAGCAGCGTTCGATGAATCACGACTGCCACAGCTACATTGGCAACTACATTGAGCAGCAATCACCCTCAAGCCTCCCTATCTATTGTCGAAATCTGAAAAAGTAGCTGCCGAACTCTATCTTTTTTGAGTTCGATCGGCTTAAACCATTTTCTAGTAAGGTTTTCAAGTTGCTTGTCACCCGTCATGGTCACAAGACAGCCAATTCCGTCTATTTCAATACTTATCAAATTTTATCGAATTATGTCAGGAGCTAGTTTCTGTAGCTTCTTGTTAAGTAAAATTATTTTAAGTGAAAGTAACGTTTTTCCTCTAGGAGTAAGTGCAATGAATAATTCTGAAGTTATTGATGAAATAGCTTTAAAAATTGCAGAAGAGGCGGTTCCAGATGAAGTCGATCTCGCTCCAATCATGGCTCAAGCCTTTATCCAAGGAGGGAAGGAGAGAGAAGAACTTTTTAAACGGGAGGAAAGAAGCCAGACTGGAGGTTTTGGAACAGGTGAATTTATTACGATTTTCCCTCTGATTCTCAATGGTTTAGTTGAAAGTGCTCCATTCCTTTACAAACTGCTGACAACTGATGTAGCCGATCTTGTATCAGTCATCAACGATGTTCTAGACCTTCGAGAAAGATTTTCTCACGAAAACAAAATAAACTTATTACAAGACAATCCGTATCAACCCATCAAAACTGTAATTAATACGATTTCAACCGAACTTAAATCTTCAGGCTTACCTCAAGATAAATGTGATTTGATCACGTATCGAGTTCTTCGAGCCTTACTCGATAATCCCGCTCAATCTACTGTATTCATTAAAGCGCTTGGATGAGGTGCATAATGGCTATAGATCATGTAAAACCTGGTTCTAACAATTTACACCAAGCTGGTATACTACCGCCCTGGTTGTGGTTTTGGTTAGTGATATACATCCTAAAACTTCCTGGCTTAATTCAGTTCCTGTGGGAAGGGAACATCAAGCCTGTTTTATCTCCGCAGCCATTACCAGAGCATTTAGGTGGTAATTCAATCGCTTTACTGCTTTCGTTACCCAGTATTCATGAAATTATACCCCTAGTAATGTTGTTTTTGGGGGTTCTCAGTATACTCTTTCCTCAGCTTAGGAAGATGCGTGTTGAAAAGTGTTACAAACTCACGCAACCAAAAACCATTACACCTGCACTCAAGGAAATCCTAGAGATTGTACAGATCTACGCACCTGGAGTTGAGATTAAAACTAACCTGCTTCGCGGCGATATGTTTGCGTTTGTCTATCCCACTGGATATCGAACATCTGCAATCGCAATATTTGCCGGTTTAGTTAAGCTTTGGCGTTCGGATAAAAAAGCAGCGAAGGCAATGCTTCTTCATGAGTTGGGGCATTGTCGTCATGGTGATGTATTAATGATTGGAGTAGGTAGCTTCTTTGAGGATTTATTAAATTATTGGTTCCATCTTCTAGCCTTATTTTTTGTGATTCCCCTGATTTTAGTTTACGGATGGAGTCTGATTAATTCTTTACAGGAACATTGGGATCTGCATCAACAATTTAGCCAAATGAATAGTCAACTTAGGGAACTGAAGATACAAATGCCAGAAAGTGGCAATTGGTTTCTTGCTTGGCTGTGGTTCCAGATTAAGCAGTTTTTCTCAGTCGCATTACCTGGAACTATTTCAATGGTAGTTTCGTTAATCTTTCTTACACCTGTTGTCATAGCAGCACCTTTAATGGCTACTTGGTGTGCCGAGTTTAATGCAGATCAGTTTGTAATAGCCATTCAGCAGTCTCCAGATAATTTACTATTCGGACTAGATAAACTTTCGCCGTCTACATCACGCTGGAAATGGCTTTTATCTCGACTATCCCATCCTCCGAATAAGCTTCGTCGGTGGATGGCTTGTCGTTCTATGATGCCTAAACAATTGCTTTTTTTATTCCTTTTGTTCCCCTTATCTTATATTGCCCAACTGCTCTTCCTGCTCATTCGTGCAGATGTCGCTTTGTTGGGGATGTATGGTGTAGGGGAGGTTTTGCAGAGGTCAGTTTACTATACAGCTTTAGGTTTGCAGACAGCCGCACCTGTGTGGTTGGGAGCAGGTGTTATCTTGCTTCTCTATCCTAAAATTGGTGTGGCTTGGGAGAAACTTTTCTGTCAAGAAAACGATACCATTAATCCACCTTTCTATAAAGAGTATTTTGTGAGTGCTGTTGTTCTTGGTTGCTTGGCTGCTATAGGTTATAGCTGTTCATGGTTCGTTCATTAATACTCGCATTGCTCTCGGGCGCGTTGGGTCACTAGCCGACGCACAGAGGCTGGTACATAACTCATGCTGCTGTCTGTAAGCGTTTGTAGGCGTGAGCTTTGGCTAAACGCACCCAATGTTCTAATAGCAAATAGCGATCGAGTTCGACTTCCTCTCTGCCCGAAAGAGTGCCGGATTTATTGCGATCGAGCAGTTGGCTCATACGGGCTTGCAACGCAGGTGTGGGGCGGATTGCGAGGATTTCTTCTGGGCTGGGTTGACTCGCTAGCAGTTCGACGATTTGGCGATCGTCTTGGTAGGAGATGGTTTCTGCGGGGGCGAGTTCCCGAAGTGCGCGATCCAGGGCTTCCGGGAGACGATCGCCCAATTGTTGCAGTTTTTCGCCAAGGATATCAGGAACTTCTAGAATAATTTGCATTAGTGCTGATGTGAGGAGGGGAATTCCCTTGATTGTAACAAAGGGAAAAAATGCCGTTAACTTAAATCCCGATCGAGGATTGAAACTGCATAGCCCGATATTTGCACAGTTGTTCACAATGGAGATAACTGGCGAATTTGCCCGTTGTAATCGACTCTCACCCTCCCATCTTGGGAAACCGTAACAACCGTTTCTACAGTATAGACAGACGAACCCGGCTTGGAACCCTTAAAAGTAAAAGTCCAAGTTCCATCACCATTGTCAACAAACGGCGATTCCTTAGAAGTACCGTGCATAGAAGCTTCAGCTCGATAGTTGCCTAAACCCCCATTAGCAATTTCTGCTGCTTGACGGGCTAAGTTTTTTGCCCGATTGAGTTCGATATTATTGTTGATCACTCTCACGCCGTCCGTCTCAGATTCAGGAGCAGGATTAGCATTACTCAAGGTAGGGAAGACTCCAACCGCTAAAGTTGAGAGCGCTACTAGACAAGCAAGGCGGATGTTTAGTTTCATAATACAAACTGATTTATAGTTTGATAAAGTCTACAACACTTGCCCGAAAAAACCCGGTTGAATTTTCAATTTTTAATTTTCACTTGTGAATCGGCTGGCGTTTCCCCACCGTACAAATAGCGGTAACTCATTCGAGAAATCTCCCGAATCAATGTTTGAGCTGGCTTCTCGGTTTCCGGCGGATGCTTCACCATCACCGCCACCAAATAACGCTTACCGTTCGGCAAATCCACCATCCCCGCATCCGCAAGCATTGTATCAATGTTGCCGGTTTTGTGAGCAATAACTGAACCTTCGCCTAAACCTTTCGGCAGCAAAGAATCATTTCTAGTTTGGCGCATGATTTGCAAAATGCGATCGCGCGATTTCACCGATACCAAATTACCCCGATCGATCTGGGCTATGATATTAATCAAATCCTGCGGACTGGTAGTATTAGTTCCCTCCAGATCAGGCAAATTATTGCGGAGAACCGTCGCCCTCAAACCCCAATTGGCAAAATGCTGATTCAACACCTCAGCACCTCCCAACAACTCAATCATCATATTTGTCGCCGTATTGTCGCTGACAACAATCATCTTTTGGGCAACTTCCAAAGCCGAATACTTCTTACCCGGAGAGTCGTCTTGCATCTCCCCAGAACCGCCGACAATGTGTTCGGACTTCAGCGTCAGCATCTGGTCTAACTGCACTGTTCCCTCATCTACTGCTTGGAAAAAAGCTACTAAAATTGGCACTTTAATCGTGCTAGCTGAAGCAAAAGCAGTATCGCCATTAAAATTTAGGTAGCTTCCAGTATCTAAATCGACTAGAAATATTCCGGCTGTCAAACTAGGATTTTCTGTTGCTAAAACCTGAACTTGCGTTTTCAAAGCTTCTAATTCTTGATTCAGTTGCAGCACTTCTGGGGCTGCAGGTGCCGCAGATGCGCTATCGGCTGGGTTTTGCTGCCCTGCGGTGGTTTGTTCTTCTGGCGCTACAGTGGATGCTCGACTCACCGCATTTACCACCGACAGCAGCGTACCGCAAATCACCGCTATCCCAACTCCCAAAATCAGCAAGCGAGTAGCATACACGAACGGCGGGACGCTCCGAGGTGCAGAGCGTTTACCCGGTCTCTGACTCGCTTGTGGGCGCGGTTTAGGCACGGGGGTTTTTTTGGTATCTGGGGGGATTACCGTGTCTGAAATGCGAACAGGGGGCGAACTGGGAAGACTTCCACGGGTTGCAGGGGGAGTGGCTGTTGGGAGCTTGGTGTTGGGATTGCTGGCGATCGAACTCACATTTTCTCGCTCCAGATTCGGGTCTGGAAACTCGAACATATCGACAGCAGCGAGGCCTTTTTTGCGCGGTTGGCGAGTCTTCGACTGCGGAGTAGTTTTGCTGGTTCTGGGTTTTCTGGGGTTAATGGCCGATCGAGGATCGGATAAAAAGTCTTGTGTAGTAAATTCTTCCGAAGATGTGGGAGAATTGGCTCCACTTCTGCTGCCGCGGCCCTGTTGCGGTGGCAAAGTTGCAGGTTCGGGCGATCGAATTTCTGGGTTGCCGTTTTGCGGTTGCGGAGGGCGGCGGCGGCCCGATTTGCCAGACTGACTTGCTTTGCCGGACTTAGGCTGCTTTGAGCCGGAGTTGGGAGAGGATATCGACGAGGATATCACCGATAATATCGATCCTTTGGGAAACCGCTCTGCCACGTCTTACTCCTTCATCACTAATGTAAAGTTCAAGTTTAAGATTTTTCAGCTTGCCAGCCAATCAATTTTAGATTTTAGATTTTAGATTTTAGATTTATCCCAGACGCTGCATGGTATCAGCAACCTGGTTTATTGCTCGCAAATTATCGCAAAGCTTTGGTTTTTAGTCAAGAAACCCTGTTATGAAAGTGACAAGTGGGTGAAGAAAAGTTCTCTGTGAAAAAAATCCTCAATATCACATCCCCAATTATCAGCATTTCTCCTAGCTATCCGTTGGATTTTCCGGCAACGCCCCATCCAGAGTATCAGAATTTGCCTCTCGTGGGTAACTTTTGATTGCCCATTCTGTTTGGCGGAGGACGCCCCGCAGCATGGCGACTTCATCCACTGTCGGATAAGCCCTGTTGTACAAACGCCGAAATTTTTCCATCCGGCTTGCTGCTGTGTGCTGCTGCAAATATCCTATTTTGAGTAACAGCGTTTCTAGTTGCTGGTAATATCCCTCTAAATTTTCCAAGGGAGCACTGGCGAGGGGAATTGAGGGATTTTCTGTCTGGCTGGTGGCAAATTGTTCTTGGTAACAAGTTGATAAATTATCTGTGGCATCGGGTATTGAAGAGGCAGAGCCTCTGGATATGCGTTCCCCGGCTGAGCCTGGGAACGAGGCTTCTTCTTCCCTCTTCCCTCTTCCTTCTTTCCTCTTCCTGACATCCGTTACATCCGTTACATCCGTTACATCCGTTACAGAATCCGTTGCCGAACTTCCTTCTTCCTTCTTCCTTCTTCCTTCTTCCCGGTATAGTTCGTAACAGCAGATAGCGACGGCTTGGGCGAGATTTAGGGAAGTGTAAGCATCGCTGCTGGGAATGCGGATCAGGCGTTGAGCGCGGTTTAATTCGGCATTGGTCAAGCCGCAGTCTTCTCGGCCGAAAATGAGGGCGCTGGGGGCTTCTAGGAGCCAAGGCAAGGCATCTGCGGGTTCTTCTAGTTGTGTTGGCAACGATCGACAATCATCCCCTGTAGTTGCGATCGCTCTGACACACCCAACCAAAGCAGCGGGCAAACTCTCGACTACTTTGGCAGTTTCCAATATGTCGGCGGCGCGAACTGCCATCAGTCGGGCTTCTTCCCCTAAATAATCGCATTGGGGATTTACCAAAACTAATTGGTGCAAACCCATATTTTTCATGACGCGGGCAACAGAACCGACATTCAAGGGCCCTGCGGGTTCGACTAAGACTATTCGGATGTTGGCGCCGGCCGTTGAGAGCATTTAATTTGGGGAGGTGTTTGGCAGAAATTAGGTTGTTTCCTTAGCAACAGGCAAGATGCCTGTTCACAATCAAATTTAACTCTTGTGGAACAGGCATCTTGCCTGTTCATAAAAATGGTACAAGATGTGAATTAGTTAATCTATTGTCAAAATTAGCATGGCTAAGCAGCGATCGAAATCTGATTTACCGACAAAAATGTGCCCAGTGTGCGATCGACCTTTTACTTGGCGCAAAAAATGGGCGGACTGCTGGGATGAGGTCAAATACTGCTCCGAACGTTGTCGTCGCCGCCGTTTGGCGGCTCAAGATTAAGAATGTAGGGCAAGTTGCTCGATCAAAGCTAAGATTGCAAAGGAAAAATTTTAGGTTATTAGGTTATAAATTATGGCATCGCAACAAGTGCAACCAAAGCTAGTTATTCACGGCGGTGCCGGCAGTTCTCTACACAGTAAAGGCGGAATTGAGGCGGTGCGGAAATCGCTTTACGATGTTTTGGAGGAAGTTTATCCGCTGCTGAAAGACGGTGCAAGTGCCGTAGATGCAGTGGTGCGGGGCTGCCAATTGTTGGAAGATGACCCGCGATTCAATGCCGGTACTGGTTCTGTGGTGCAGTCGGACGGTCAAATTCGGATGAGTGCTTCGCTGATGGATGGTTTGATGCAGCGTTTCAGCGGGGCGATTAATGTTTCTCGCGTTCAACATCCGATCGAACTTGCTCAATTTTTGCAGCATTCGGACGATCGAGTTCTCTCTGATTTTGGTTCGGCGGAATTGCTGCGAGAACTTCAATTGCCGATTTACGATCCGATGACCGATTTGCGTTTGCACGAGTGGATGCAGGAACGCCAAGGCAATTTTAGCAAAGCAATGGCTGACGTGGTTGCCGAACCGGCAGGTGTGGGTACGATCGGAGTTGTAGCTTTGGATGTTCACGGACGCTTGGCTGCTGGGACTTCGACTGGTGGCAAGGGTTTTGAGCGGATTGGGCGGGTTAGCGACTCGGCGATGCCGGCGGGAAATTACGCGGCCCAAAGTGCGGCGGTAAGCTGTACGGGGATTGGCGAGCACATTATGGACGAGTGTTTGGCCGCGCGAATTGTGATTCGGGTAACGGATGGTTTGACTTTGAAAGCTGCTTTTGAGCGGTCTTTTACTGAAGCTGACGAACGTCAACGGGATTTTGGCGCAATTGGAATTGATGCTAGCGGGGCGATCGCTTTGGGCAAAACTAGCGAGGTGATTTTGGGTGCTTTTCACAACGGTATGCAAATGGGCGATACTTTGGAAATGAGCAAGGGAACGCTGATTTTTATTGCTTAAAATGCCGATATAAATTGTCAGTCTGCGGTTCAGATACCCGACTTTTTGAAGAATTCGGGTATCTCGATCGGCGTTAGTTTTATATCAAATCCGACAGTCATCAGTCATTAGTCATTAGTCATCAGTCATCAGTCATCAGTCATTAGTCATTAGTCATCAGTCAACAGTCATCAGTCAACAAGCACGGACGGTGCAACCGGAATCGATATTCTTAAATCCCCAGTTGCCAAAGTTTAACACTACCATTCTCCCCGCCGCTGACCAGAGTTTCGCCTGAAAGCCCGATCGCCACCGCAGACACAGGGCTAGAATGTCCATCTAAAGTGTGCAGTAATTCGCCGCGAAGATTCCAAAGTCTCACAGTACCGTCAAAACACCCCACTGCAAAGTATTTCCCGTCAGGGCTAATTGTGGCGGCGGAAGTGATGCGAATTCCTGTTTGCACCGAATGCAATAATTCGCCTGTTTGCAAATTCCAGAGTTTGATAGTTTGGCCGCCATGACTGACAATAATTTGGCTATCGGAAGAAATCGCTACATAATTTTCGCTGCCAAATGTTCGTCTCACTTCGCCTCCCGGCAATTCCCACAAAGTGACTGTGGCGCGACAGAAACCGCTGGCTGCATTGAGTCCGCTGGCTACTAGCATTTTGCCGTTGGGACTCAGGGCGATCGCACTTATGTCATCGCCTTGATAGCCTTCCAAAACTTGCAGCAGTTGGCCGCTGTTGAGGTGCAGAAGCTTGATTGTGCCTCGGGTCGTGCCGATCGCCAAAATTTGCCAGTCGGGACTCACGGCGACAGATTCGTGACGGTGTACGTCTGCCAAACGCTTCAGCAGTTCGCCGTTTTGCAGGTTCCAGAGTTTGACTGTGCCCGCGCGCGATCGTGTCAGCAGCGTTTTGCTGGCGGGGCTGAAAGCAACTAGCAACACGGCTGTTGAATGTCCGAAAATCGTCTGCAGCAGTTCCCCGCTGTGCAAACTCCAAATTTTCACTGTACTGTCCTCAGAACCCGTTGCGAGGAATTGTCCGTCGGGACTGATAGCTGCAGACAAAATCCTGTCTGAATGGTGGAGGGTGGCTTTTAAGATTGCGCCGGATGAGGTTTTTGGCTGCGTTTTATAGCCGGCTATTTCCAGCCAGTCGATCGCATCTCTCCAATTTTTGAGAGCATTTCGGGGCCGATTTGTCAATAATTCTATGTATCGGTACAAAGTTTTTGACAAATCAACTTCTACACCTTTGATTTGTTGAGAAATACCGCAATTTCGGCTGGGCTGTAGCCGCACAGCAAGCCACAGAGGTGCCGCTTTTCTACAGGTGTCAGCCCTCTTCTGGTGTGGGGGGCGAATTCTTGTTTGGCATTTGCCAAGTCGCTGTAAAGCTTGTGGATATCCCAGTCGTTGCTTGCCCGTGCAAATGGTTCTTCTGGTCGATCGAGGGTAGAGGGTGTCATTTGCGGCAGTCGCGATCGAGTTCCTAGTCAAATTCCTAACCAAAATCCTAACATTCGCTGTGCGCGATCGAACTGTTGTCACCGCTAATCTATTTTTAACACAGCAAACAGGGTAAAGAGTTTCAGGTTGAAAATGTGCCTCAATCCTTACCTTTACAGTTTGTCAAATAACTTTACACCAACGGGATCAACAGAAAATGTCTATTATTGCGATCGTCTTCTTTTTTGGCGGTCTGGGCTTTATTTTAATTTTGGTTGGTTATATCTGGGGATTATCTCAAGCTATTGAACAAGAATCTGTGTGGGGATTGGTTTACTTTTTTGTTCCCTTTGCTTCCTGGGTATTTCATATTAAAAACTGGAGCAATCAAAAAGTTAGAGAACCATTTTTTCTTCAAGTTGCGGGATTACTCATGTATTTATTGTTAGGCATTATTGTTGCATTATTGCCTATAATAGGTCTTCTAAAAACCGATGGTTCTGTGCCTAATGTAGATCAAGGGTCAAACGAGCAATCTCTATCTTTTTTTTCTTCTGATTTCAATACTTATCCCTCATTCTATCAAGAGCCATCTGCTGCCGAGCCATTTCTTACTTCTGCTGCACCTGTAACTAATCCTAATTCTGCTCGTGTTGCCGCTCAAAATTCTGACTTCAAACAATCGATGAAACTCGGTTATATCTACTACGGACAGGGAGACTATCAAACCGCTTTAATCAATTTTAACAGAGCTTTACAGATACGTCCGGGCGATGCTTATGCTGTCAAGGCTGTTGAGAACACTAAAAGTGCGATCGTCCAAAGCATTATCAAATAAGCCGTGCCTGAAAATTTTCGGACAGCGGAAAGAGCAGTAATTCACCTTGTTTTTAATATCCAAAAATAAACTGATGAAAATTCTCAAGCAAACACCGACTAAACTAACAATTCAAACGGCGAGCGCCTGGGATGGTTTGCTATTAATTTTTCCCTTCATCTTCATTGGACTATTGCAGATTATTTTAGCATCAAATTGGATAGGTGGAGGCATATTTTTGTTGTTCTCGCTGTCTTTGTTGGACGGGGCGATAGATGAAACATACATTTTTGATAAAACTCTTAGCAAAATAACCATTAAACGACGGGGTGTATGGCTTCATGATGTTACCGAATGCTCAACTCGCGAGATTTCTGCGGTGGAATTAGAGGAAATAGGAGATAGCGAGGGAAATCGTAGCTATTATGTTGATTTGTGGATGTTTGGGGGCGATATCATCAGTTTAAGAAGCTATTCACTAACAGAACAATACAAAATGGCTGACTTGATTCGCAGCTATATCTCGATTAGGGATAATCGCACTCTTAGCAATGTATTTGCCCTGCAAGTCCGTGAATCGTAGCTATCCTGTAGGGAATCGCCCAAATTAATAACTAACGATAATTATAGCCTTTCTCAGTCAAGTGAGGTACATTTTTAGAGCTAAAACCCTTAATGGATAAGGATTGGTTGTACCCGCTCAGCTAAAGAAACGCTATAAGTAGACGCAAATAAACCTGATAATGTAACAAAATGTAAACCTTTACTCACCTGGGTGATTACTTTTCTACGGAGCGCGAAGCTAAAGTTTTATTGCCCATAACATAATTAATATATTTTTAAGACTCATCTATTTTAAATCATGGAAAGCTATCTTAAACCCAGCAGCAGGTAAACTCGCGACATTTGTTGTCGGTTAGAAATTTTAGTGCTAATCTATTAGCAAAATAAAAGGGGTCATGGCAAAGGACGACTTCAAATAATATATAAGTTAACAATTCGGCTCATCCGGATCAGGAAGTCGATCTGTAGCCTCATTTTTGGAATCAAAAGGTGAGATAAATGAAAATAATCAAGCAAACAGCAAGTGAATTAATAATTCAGACTCAAAGCATATTTGATTTTTGGTTGCCTAGTTGTTTATTAATGGCTTTTGGACTTTTCGGGCTGGCTTTTGATTATCATAAAGCAACCCTGAGCTGCCAGCGATTGCAGGCAAAACAAGGCAGTTGCCAGTTGGTGCGATCGAATTTACTGGGTTCAAAAATCCAAGAAATTGAGCTTGCTTCTTTGCAGGGAGCTAAAGTTCAAAGATGCGGCTATAAAACCAGAGTTGTACTTTTGACTTCTGTTGGCAATGTTCCTTTCACTGCTAACTCCACTAATTGGGGAACCCAAGACGCTGTTGCTTCTGACATCAATTTTTTTGTTAAAAATGCCAAAGATCGATTGCTGCGCTTAAGCCAAGACGATCGCTGGTTGGGATGGACAGGAGGCATATTTTTGCTCGCAGCAGCCGCAGCGATCGTCTTGAGAAATAATGAAATCTACAGCTTCGATGGAAATTTAAACACCTTGACTGTTAAACAGCGGGGTTTGTTGGCACGTAAAGTAATTGAATACTCTCTGTGCGAGATTTATGGCGTGGAAGTCGATCGAACCAAAGATCGGCAAAATGACACGTGGTACGAAGTCAGACTGTTAGTTGGTGGAGGATCTCGCATATCCCTGCCCAACACTATGAACCTCTACCAGCAAGAAAAAATTGCCAAAGCGATTAACAACTATCTGAACGCGCAAAAATAAGACAAAATAGCCGATCGCGATCAACCCGATTTCTCAAGCTTGCCGACTTATATCATGTCCGGTTGATTACCCCTAATACGGTAGGGGCGGGTTCACAAAAAATATCTGCCAATAATTGACAATCTCAAAAACCCGCCCTTTTAATCACTCCATCGAACATGATATTACTCCATCGAACCTGATATTACGCAGAAACCGAGTTTTCCACCCAAATTTCACGCGAGTGCGCCATCGCTTCCGTTATAAAAACCCGGTTTCTTTGGTATCGAGTGCGAAACTCGCGATCGGGTGGAAACTCATCCTCTAAAAAGTGAACAATCGTTCACTTTTTAGGTTCTTTCAACTTCCAACCTGGTTTGACAACTTGCCGGGAACGGGCAACTACTAAACATTCATTCGGTACATCTTCTGTCACCACAGAACCCGCTGCTACAGTAACATCTTCCCCCAAAGTTATCGGTGCAACCAGCACGCTGTTAGAACCCGTTTTACTCCGATCGCCTATTTGAGTTTTGTGCTTGTTTTTTCCGTCATAATTTGCCGTAATTGTCCCAGCACCGATGTTGACTTTTTCTCCCAAAGTTGCGTCGCCTAAATAAGACAAGTGAGCGACATTAGTTCGATCGCCTATTTGAGTATTTTTCAATTCTACAAAATTGCCGACGCGGCAGTTCGCCCCAATTTCTGCGTGTCCCCGCAAGTGGGCGTAAGGGCCAACGCGCGAATTTTCAGCAACCATACTGTCAGAAACCACCGAATAAAGCACAGTCACATTTTCTGCAATCTGACTGTTTTCGATCAAACTGCCGGGGCCGATGCGACTCCCAGAGGCGATCGAAGTATTTCCCCGCAAGTGAGTTTGCGGTTCAATTACCACATCCGGCTGCAACTCTACGGTATCGTCGATCGTAATGCTGTTGGGATCTAGCAGCGTCACTCCCGCCGTCATCCACTTGTCCTTTATCCGCGTTTGCAAAATATCGCAAGCTGTGGCTAAATGTTTGCGATCGTTAATTCCTAATATTTCTTGATAATCTTCCACATCCACCGCCATTACCGGATTGAGGAAATTTACCGTATCAGTTAGGTAATATTCTTTTTGGTCATTGTCTGCCTTCAAGTCTGGCAAAATTTTCTCTAAATCCGGCCAGTGAAAGCAGTAAACACCTGCATTAATTCGGTGATTTTGCTTTTGAGCTTGTGTGCAGTCGCGGTCTTCGACAATTTGCTGGACTAAGTTTTGACTGTCGGTAAATACTCGGCCGTACCCTTGGGGATTCGGCAAATTAGCTGTCAATAAAGTAGCAGAGTTTTGGTGCTGTTTGTGAATTACCATCAATTGTTTGAGAGTTTCTGCCCTCAGCAAAGGTACATCCCCATTTAAGACCAGCAAGTCTCCTTGAAATCCCTCTAAGTGAGGCAGCAATTGTTGAATGGCATGACCTGTTCCCAATTGTTCGGTTTGTTCGACAAATTCTAGGGGAGGAGATTGAGGATTTTTCTCTGATATTTTTTGACCTCGAATCAGGGATTCTTTAACGAGTTCCCCTCGATAACCGACGATGACAAGTCGCCTGGTAATTTGAATTTCTTGACAACTTTGCAGGACTCGCTCCACTAGCGATCGACCGCCTAATTCGTGTAGAACTTTAGGCAAGTCAGATTTCATGCGCGTGCCGCGTCCAGCCGCTAAAATTGCTATTGCTACCATTGTGCGATCGAGTTATTTGCTATAAAAACTTGAATATTGACTAAATGATGATATCACTCGCTGTCCGTCGATGGCACTGCGATCGCACAAATTTTTCATCTAAAATTTCCCATCTCGCATCCGCGCGATCGAGTATTTTTCCAGGCGGATGCTGGTTTTAGGGGCGATGCTTGCAATATCTGGACTGGCGCGCCCGGTATCAAAAACCTGTTTGCAGCAGCAGTATTGGGCGGCTGAGCAAGACGACTTGCATTCCTCACTACAAACCTGAGTTCGTTTGGGAGTGCAGACTGCGAGTCTTTTCTCAAGGGCTGAGAGGGAGAGCGAGAGTGATAATTTGCGTCTTTGGGCTGGGATTTGCCACGATACATTATACTATTTGTTGAATTTCAGTTAGGGTGTTTTCAACTTTAAAAAAACTATTTCTGACTTTTTCATTCCTTCTACCTTCTACCTTCTGCATTATCAGGTGTCCAGCTATGACAGAGCTTAATTTTCAGGAACTTGCCAAGCAGGGAAATCTCGCCACTGCGATCGCATCTTGGCTAAACAGCCAGTTGCAATCTGAAGGCATCACAGCCTCCGCGAATCTCGACGGCGACTGTTTGGATGTAATTCTTGAGGCCGAGCGGGTACCCATAGAAAATACATTAGTTGATTTTGTTCGCACCGAGCTGACGAATTTGCAGCCTGATTCGATTCGCAAAGTGAAGGTTGAGGGTCGAGAAAGGGGTCAGATTGCTGCTGCTTGGAGTCAAGAGTTTAGTTTGGAGAACAGCACTTTTGAGCCACAGAGCTTTGTAGGAGAAGCTGTACCAAATACTGCTGTTTTTAATATGGACGATCGCACAGAGATGGAGAACAATTTTGAGGACGAAAAACCGCCGGAACTTGCTGCATTTGAGAATCGGCTGCGATCGACTTTCATTGTAGTTGGGCTGGTGACGGGTATGTTGGCGATCGCGGTGGTGGCGTTTGTCGGTAAGATTTTAAACGAGCCGACAGCAACTGCGGGGAATAATTCCGATGAAACAGTAGATTTAGCAACTGCACCAGATACTTTTCGAGAAGCCGTTAACAGCGCACTCAAAGCAGCAGAATTGGGGCGATCTGCAAAAACCAAGGAAGATTGGACTACAGTTACCGATCGTTGGCAAGAAGCGGTCTCATTAATGAGAAGAGTACCAGTGTCTAGCCCCAACCATCAACTAGCTCAAGCAAAAGTAATCGAGTATCAGAAATATCTGCTTTACGCTCAAGAAGCAGCAGTAACTCCCCCTCTACCAACTCCAACTCCCGCACCAGCCGAAAAATTACCTTCGGAAAAAGCAACTCCTAAAAAATCCAATTCGCCCAAAGAAACTTCGGGAAAAGCAACTCCTAAAAAATCCACTTCTGAAAAGAGAGCTTCAGAGAAAGCAACTCCTAAGAAATCTCCTTCCGACAAAGCCGAACCAGAGAAAAAATCTCCTTCTAGATAATGTTAAAATAGAGATTTGAATAATTATGACTGACAACACTTTAATCGTTTCTCCTGAATGGTTAGCCACCAATACTGACAATCCGCAAGTTGTAATCATTGACTGTCGTTTTTCCCTTGCCGACCCTGAATTGGGACAAAAACAATATCAAGAAAGCCACATTCCCGGAGCTTTCTATTTAGATTTAAACCGCGACCTCGCGAGTTCAGTGGGCAAACACGGCGGCAGACATCCGCTGCCAAATATTGAAGAATTAGCTGAGAAATTGAGTACAATCGGCATTAATTCACCTGAAACTTTAGTCGTCGCCTATGACGATTCGCGGCTGGCTTTTGCCGCTCGTTTGTGGTGGCTGCTGCGATATATGGGACACAGCAAAGTCGCTTTGTTAGACGGCGGTTTCAGCGCATGGAAAGCGGCGAGCTATCCGGTAACAAATATTTTGCCAGAACCCCGCGAGGGTAAATTTGTTGCTCAATTGCAGCAGGATTTGGCGGTAGATATTGAGGCGGTAAAAGAGCGTAAAGACTTGCCGGGAAAGGTTTTGGTTGATTCGCGAGAAAGCGAGAGATATGAAGGTTTGCGGGAGCCGATCGACCCCATTGCAGGTCACATTCCGGGTGCGGTTAACTATCCTTGGCAAGGGGTGACGGATGAAACTGGAAAAGTGCGATCGGCATCCGAACAAAAACAGCGCTGGACGGAATTAGAAAAAGCCGAAGAAATTATTGTTTATTGCGGTTCCGGGGTGACGGCTTGCGTTAATTTACTGTCTTTAGAAATCGCCGGAATTCCCGATGCTAAACTTTATGTCGGTAGCTGGAGTGACTGGTGTTCTTATCAGTTGTAGGGTGCAGGAGCGAGATGATTGTTGACTGTTGACTGTTGATTGTTGATTGTTGACTCTTGACTGTGAGTTCTAGGGTAGCGGGAATTGATGTCAACTTAACGTTCAACCCTCAGTCCGGAAGCTGTTGAAACAAGAGCCTCAAAGCGAAATTCCTCGCTATGAAGACTAATTAGTTCTTCAGTCCTCTTTGAGAGGACTTTAGCTATGAGACAGGGAATTCATTCCCTGGCGGACTGTTGGGTGAGCGGGAGGACTGGCGGACTAAAAGCTTAAGTTGACACCAATAGGTAGCGGGTAATTATTTCGACTGACATCTTGCACCCTTGTCAAGAACAGGCTTTTCGGCCTGTTCCACAAAGAGTAGATTTTCTTGTGGAACAGGCCGAAAAGCCTGTTCAGAAGGCGAATTAACAATACCCTAAAAATCAAAATAAATATAAGGCAAACCCCCTTCGGGAGCCAACACCCAAACGGCATACAAACAAAGCGGCACTAACACCAATTTCATCGGCCAATTTAACTCCAATTTCAAACCCCGACTCAACGCATAATTCCCCAGCATCGCCACAGCCAAAGCCGCCAACATCCAAGTTAAATCCACTCTTTCCAAACCCAAAACTTCGCCATAAACTTTCTCAGCAAACTGCACGTCAGCAGTGTGTCCCCACAAATGCGAAATCGCCCATCCAGAATCCTTTAAATCTGGAAGGCGGAAAAATATCCAACTACCAAAAACCATCGCCTGAGTCAACAGCCAACCGATCGCAATCCCGATCGGATTTTCCCACAAAAACTCGATCCGCAACCGCTTAAACAGCACATCAGTCAGCCTGTGAACCGCCAAAGCTAAACCGTGTAAACCCCCCCACACAATAAATCCCCAAGCCGCCCCGTGCCAAATTCCCGCAATTAACATGACGATCGACAAATTCAGACAAGTGCGCCACAAACCGACTCGCGAACCGCCCAAAGGAAAATACAAATAATTCCGCAACCAATCCCCTAAAGTCATGTGCCAGCGCCGCCAAAAATCAGCTATGCTGGCACTAAAATAAGGAAAATCAAAATTTGGCGGCAAATACCAACCCAGCAGCAAAGCAGTACCGCGCGCCATGTCAACATAGCCGCTAAAATCGAGATAAAGTTGCAGCCCGTAAGCAAAAATCGCCAGCCACAAATCCTCGCTACCCGCCCGCTGCAAGTTGGTAAAACTTAAATCGACATAAATTCCCAAGTTATCTGCGAAAAGACCTTTTTTTACTGCACCAAAGGCGATCGTCCAAAGTCCCTCAGAAATGCGATCGGGCGTCGGAAATTCCTGAGTTTTCAGTTGATAGATCAAGTTGTGATACCGAGTAATCGGGCCGGAAATCAGTTTGGGAAAAAACAACTTGTAAGCAGCAAAGTGCAGCAGCGAAGTAGCAGCAGGCGCGCCTCGGTACACGTCAATCAAATAAGCAATGCACTCAAAGCAAAAGAAACTTAATCCCAGGGGTGCGATGACGTGACTTTTCACCCAGTCAGCCCCGTCGATAGCTACAGGCCAATTGAACAAAGTGCCGATCGAACTCAAGAAAAAAGGCACATACTTAAAGCCCAGAAGCAGCAACACATTCAGGCAGATTCCTATCCACAGCAGCAACAAACGGCGGCGGTTCCAAGATTCATTAGCAATCCGCCAATCCAGAGGTTCCCCAATCGCCATCGCCAAGCAGTAATTAAACAAAGCACCGACTAACAGCAGAGGAATGTACCAAATTTGCAGCGAAGCGTAAAAAATCAAACTACCCGCCAACATGATGAACAGCCGCCACCACCGCGCCGGAACTGACCAGTAAGCCGCGAACAAAACTAATAGAAACAGGCCATATTGAAGGGAGATGAAAGTCATACCATTGTCGATTTTAGATGTTAGATTTTAGATTTTAGAATTGGGAATGGCTTATTTTGTATGGGTTTGGATTACCGCCCTACTGTTGCATTATTTTTATTAGACCTCTTGCAAAAATCCTTTTCCTCAATTGATGGGACGGGCAAGATGCCCATCCCACAAGAAAAAATAACTCTTGTGGGATGGGCATCTTGCCCGTCCTAATTATTTTTGCAAGAGGTCTATTAAGCGAGACTTTGCTAAGAACGGGATTTATCATGGATTTTAGCCGATCGCCGACACGCAAATAGACCCTCGGTAAGTCCCTACTATATAGTCGGCAACTGAGAACTGCTACATTTTACAGCACAAAGGTTAAATTCTGTTGCAAATTAAATAAATCTTGCCTGCTCTAAATTAACTCTCTTACGAAGCATATAAAATTCTGGGAAAAAATATAATTAGGTTTGCAGCATCGGACTTCAGTTCTCAAAAGCTACAATTCCTGATATCGTTTCCCTTCCCATCGGAATAATATTTTTGATCCTGAAGTCCTAGCATCCCGCACAGCAAAAAAGTGATGTAACCCAAAATGTTTTGAATTCATCACGATAGCAGGTATTTGGCAAGTAGTTCGATCGCATTTGAACCCTTCCCAAACCTCAAATTCGGTCAGATCCGGTATCATAATGTCGATAAAAATTGCTGGCGCTTGCTCAAAGAGCAGCCGCACCCAACCTTCACCACCGTTGGCGACCTATATCGCAGTACAATGAATTGGTGGCAAGTTTTTCAGCAAATACCGAAAAACTATCTTCATCCTCCCCAATCAAAACTTTGGCTGCTGAATCCGGCGCTGGCGATGGCCCGGAACCCCTCAAGCTACGAGAATTTGCGATCGCCAGCGATATTTCATCTGCCTTAGCAGCAGATATTTCCAAAGGGTTTTCTTCCTCTCCAGGATACAGAATCGGCAGTGTGACAAAAAAAGTCGAACCCACTCCGGGTGAACTTGTGATTTCAATGCTTCCTCCTAGAAATTCCGCCAGTTTTTTGCACAGAGACAATCCCAATCCCGTGCCTTTGACGCGCTTCTGCAAGGGGTTTTCGAGTTGGACAAATTCTTCAAAAATCTGCCTTTGATCGGCTGGGGGAATGCCGATGCCCGTATCTGCTACTGAAAAAGTAACTGTTCCCTCCTCTCCCATTTCCGCAGCAACTCGAACTTCACCTGCTTCGGTAAATTTGAGGGCATTAGAAATCAGATTTCGCAAAATCTGAGAAACTTTGCCCTCGTCGGTGGTGAGGATTGGAAGTTCGAGAGGATCTTCAAAAATTATAGAAACGGCAGAGTTTTGGGGAAGCAGGGGGCGCATCATTCCTCGCAGGGCGCTGAACAAATCTTCGACTTCAAAATCAGCCACGCGAACAGTTAGTTTTCCGGCCTCCACTTTGGCTAAATCTAACGAGTCGTTGACAAGTTCTGCGAGAGACTCGGCAGATTTATGAATGTAATTTACTTGCTTTTCCTGTTCGGCGGAAAGTTCTCCGTCGAGGCGATGTAACAATATTTCGGAAAGGCTCAGAATTGCCGTTAGCGGAGTGCGAAACTCGTGGCTCATATTGGAGAGAAAGCTGGTTTTGAGTTCGCTGGCGCGGCGGAGAGATTCGGCTTTGTCGTTCAATTCAGCGTAAAGTGCCAGGACTCCGCGATTGGTATCTTCTAGTTGTTGATTTAATTGTACGAGCTCTTCTTGACGCTGGCGGAGTTCGTCTAAAGTGCGTAGTAATTCTTGATTTTGCTGCTGAATTTCGGCATAGGGATCTTCGGGAATTTGGCGCGCTAGTTTGTCAACTAATTGATTTAGTTCGATCGCACTCAGCGTCGGCATATTTTTGGAAAACTGTTTAATTAATTGTACAGCCGTTCCGCGATCGGGCCCAGAGTCGATTTTCACTTCGTCCATCAACCGTTTCGCTGCTGCTAAACCGAGTCCCGCGCCGGTTTGCGATCGAAAATTGGGGCTTAACACAGCCGATAAATCAGCAATTCCCGGCCCGGTGTCAGAAATCCGAGTCCGAAAAATTTGGGGCGATTCTCCCTCTACAATGAATTCTACTTTGCCGCCGCCTGCATATTTGAAAGCATTGCGGGCAATTTCGGAAACTGCTGTGGCGATGCGGGTTTGTACTTGGGAATCGAATCCCAGCCCTTTAGCAATTTGGCGAGCTCTTTGGCGTACTTGTACGATGTCTTGTTCAAAGCGGACTTCCGTCGTCAGGATTGGGTAACTCACGCTGCTTCTCTCATCTTGGCTACTATAACTGTCATGTCATCGCGAGTGCGTTTGAAGTCCCGGTAGAGCACGGCTGCGATTAAAGCAGGATGTCTGGAGGCTAAGCCCGGGTAGCGGTTTAAATTCCACTGCGCCGCCAAACCGTCGGAGTGCATGATGAGTAGGGACTGCTGCGACCAAGGATAGACAAATTCTGCTACTTTTCGCATCATATGTCCAACTGTGCCGTTGTAGGAAACCATGCTGCGGCTTTGGTTATCTGTGACAACTACACCGCTGATGTTGCCAATTCCGGCAAAACAAATTGTTTGTTGAGTATGATCAATTTGGGCGATCGCCGCAGCCGCTCCTCTGGTATTTTTTAAAGCAGCGTGCGCCTTCTCTAAAATTGCTTTCGGGCCGAGTTTGGCGTTTTCCTCAAATACCCGCACTGCTTCGCCAGAAGCTTCCTGGGCCAAATCCCCGTAGCCGAGCCCGTCTGCAACTAAGATCAGGTTTTTGTCAAGGTGATTTTCCGTCGCCCACGAATCCCCGCAAATTTGCTCTCCTACTTTTGGCAAGTTGATGATCCCAAATTCCAAGTAATTGCTGTTTTGGGATGCTTCTCGGCTATTTTCGGTCGGTTCCAGCCGCGCTAATAAGGCTGTCCCCAGTTTTGGTACAGAATGAATATCAAAAAAAGTAGAGAGGCGTTTAATTGCCCCCAGTCCAGTTCCAGGGCTTCCCGCTGTAGAAAAACCGTCCCGCATACACAGCGCGACATTTGCCATTCCTTGGCCCCGGTCTAGCGCTACTATTTCAATGCTATATCCGGCCGCTGTTTTGAATGTTCGCAGCAAAAGTTCTCCTTCGCGGGCGTGCTTGACCAGGTTTTTTGCGGCTTCCGTGGTAACAATTGCCACTTTACCGCGATCGGTCTCGTTAAATCCGACTTCCGTCGCGAGGGCGACTGCGATTCGGCGCGCTTCTCCCACTTGACTTTCTTCTGTTACGGGCAGGGCTAGGGCATCTATCATTTTTTATCAGATCTAATCATGAAATCCTCCATAGGCCAACCCTCTCCGGGTATGGTGTGGGATTCCCAGAATCACTTCTTGGCTGTGCGGGTTGCTATTTATACCAATTAAAAAAATAATACAACTATACGCAAGCTCCAAACCCCGATCGTCCTCACTCATTCCCAATGCTGTAATCTAAAATCTCTACTCTCAAATCTTATTACTTGCTCACCGCCAGCGGACGATCGAAATTTTAGTCCCCTTACCCACTTTGGAAACAATCTCAAATTCGTGCATCAACCGCTTAGAACCACTGAGTCCCAAACCCAAACCCTGATTAGAAGTATAACCGTCAGTCATTGCCAATTCGATGTCTGGAATTCCCGGGCCCTTGTCTTCAAATATCAGCCGCAGCCCTTTGCGGGTTCCTAATTGGAGCGTTTCGAGAGTTACAGTTCCCCCTTTGCCGTAGTCTACAGTATTGCGGGCGAGTTCGCTGGCTGCGGTAACGATTTTCGTTTGGTCTAATAAACCGAATCCAATTGCTACAGCCCAAGTTCGCACTTGCTGTCGGACGTGGACTATATCGGATGACGATCGGATTTCTAGTGTCTCACGTTTTGACATGGCGGCTACTGTACCAAAATAGAACTTCTCCACAAAACATAGGACTTATACTTATCAACTTAGTTTCTCCTAATAGGACTTACGCACTTACTACGATTTTCTCTCAAAAGAGAACATAGTGAAGCAATCTCAAACCCTTGATTTAACCCTCTTGAGTGCGTAAGCCCTGTCCTCAGAAATCTTCAGTTTGTCAACAAGGTATCTACAAACAAACTAGGTTTCTTTACTGCCTGTGCCTCAGTCATGGGACAGTTAATCGACTGCTTACGCATTCTCCCCAGGAGAAAAACCCAAGGATTTTCGCAACAAAATCATGCCCTTTTCAACGCTTAAAGCTGTGCGAACTCCTGTTAGGGAAAGCCCCAACTCAACGAGCGTGATCGCAACCGCTGGCTGCATCCCGACCACAACTGTCTCCGCATCTAAAATTCGCGACATACTAGCGATATTATTGATAATACGACCGATAAAAGAATCTACTATTTCTAGAGAAGAGATTTCTATTAAAACACCTTTTACGCCTGTTTTGACGATGCGGTTTGTCAGGTCGTCTTGCAGCGTCATTGCTAAGCGGTCGTGCATATCTACTTGAATTGTTACTAGCAGAAATTCTCCCATTTGAAGAATCGGTATTCGTTCCACAAATCCACCTCTATTTTAATTTTTACTTAAGTTTTTAGGCGAAAGGGCAATATTTTTTATTTTTCCTCTTGAATATTTCTAATAGTTAAACCTTGGCGCTGCAAAGCGACTTTAAAAGCATCTGCTAAAGTCGCTTTTGTGAGAATATCCTGCAAGTCAACTCCCAAGTGAACTATGGTTTGAGCTATTTGCGGGCGAATGCCGCTGATGATGCACTCAGTACCCATTAAACGGGCGGCAGCGACAGTTTTTAATAAATGTTGAGCAACTAAAGTGTCAACTGTCGGCACGCCTGTAATGTCTAAAATCGCAAATTCGGAGCCGGTTTCCATGATTTCCTGCAACAGAGTTTCCATGACTATTTGAGTGCGGGCACTGTCGAGAGTCCCGATCATGGGTAAAGCGAGAATGCCTTGCCAAAGTTTGACTACGGGTGTTGACAATTCGAGCATTTCTTGCTGCTGGCGTTCGATGACTTCTTCGCGAGCTTTGAGAAAAATTTCTGTCACCCAAAGGCCTAGCTGGTCTAATAAACTTGTGGAAAGCCAAAGTTGTTCGACAAGTGCGTCGCGGTTTTGTGTCAGTTCATGACAAAGCCGATCGAACAATGGCTTTTTGAAGCATAAAATGAAACTGGCTATCTCTGAAGGAGTAAAGCCTCTCTGAACGCGCGATCGCGAAACTTCTGCTAGCAGCACCCGCATATTTTCCCATTCTGGTGTCTGGATGTCGCTAAAGTTACCCTGTCCGACTGCAATGTGGAGCAATTGCAGGAACTCTTGACACTCGGAGCGCAATTCTTTGGCTCTCATCAAGTCGTCCCGCCGCAGCCCGGTATTTTGCAGTTCTTTGAGCCAGTCTGCTAGTAACTCTGCTTTGTGTCTTTGTAGGATTTCCGCGATCGTGTTATTGCTTGTGAGTTCCATTAAAATTATCTCCTGCTTAGCAATTGGAATGAAGTTGTACGAGCGATTCCCTACGGGATAGCTTCGCACGCGCGGACCAAGCGTGTTTTTTGATGGGGCAACTTCTGAGTTTAGCTCACTGTTTGCTGTTTGTGATCGAGGGTTAAGTACCTAATTGCAAAATGCGTTTGACGATCGCACTGGTAGAACTCGGAACTTCTATTTCGATCAAGGAAATCTTGCCACCTCCGGCGATAACGGCCGGTGCTTCCGGCAGAGTTTCGACTTGATAGTCGCCTCCTTTAACGTATATATCAGGCTTCAGGATATTTATCAGTTTAGTTGCTGTAATCTCGGAAAAAATTACTACGGCGTCTACTGGTTTGAGGGCTGCTAACACTTCGGCTCGCTGATTTTCCGGTACGATCGGGCGGGGCGGCAATCCCGGCTGCTGCGGTTTGATAGCTTCCACGCTGGCGTCGCTATTCAAGCCCACCACGAGGGATCGCCCCAATTTTTTTGCCGCCTGCAAATAGCGGACGTGGCCGCAGTGCAGAATATCGAAGCAGCCGTTAGTAAACACGATCGGACGCCAGTTGTCCGGATCGGATGCGATCGCTCCTTCGAGTTCTCTCAACGTATAAACACCAGAAATCCTTGCAGTCATTACCAACAAATTTGAACAGCGATCAATTATCCTACCAAAAAATGTGAGAGCGGAACACCTTTGCCATTGAACAATCTATCACTCAACCTGCCAATAATTAATAGTTGGCCATTAGTAATTGGTAATTATAGCAATCCTAAATCATTTGTGAATTTCTTACTCCCGAGCGAGCGGCTTCGGGGAGGGTTGGGGTGCGGTAAAAAAAATACGACTCCTGCAAGGATTGCTATAGTAACTGGTCACTCTTAAGCAAAAAGGAAGAAGCACAAATGGCCTTCGGCTTCGCGAGCTGCTAAACAGAAGGAAAAAGGAAAAAACATCTACTCGTGTATTTGTGACTGCCACATCGTGCTGTTGGTAATTGGAGGTCAAAAAGGTTGGGAAACAATTATTTATTCCCGCCCTCTCTTATATCAATTACTATAAGACAGGGGATGAGAGTTCCACCGCCTCGGGCAGGCGATCGGGTAGTGGGAACCCTAGGGGGTGAAACCCAACACAACGCGATCCTCCTGTGTCTATTATTTCTGACACCGCCGCGAGCGAAAGCTAGTTAAAAGCACCGAACCCAAGCGTGCAGAACTCATCTGTACCCTGCATTCGTCAGACTCAGGCTGTCGGCAGCAGTTGGTTGCAGCAGTTTCTGGGCGCTATCTTGACCAAGCTTTACAGCCACACCAGAAGCGCGCAGCCTCCTGTGCCCAACTCTGCATAGCTGTCTATAAACTCGACCTTTTGGGTCGCAACCGCAGCCTGTGAACACCCAAAGGAAAGTCGAGGTCGGTACCCGAAGCAGCTATTTTGGTGGAAAATAGCTTAACTCGTTCCACAAGATCCACTCAACTACCCCTTTGAATCTAACGGTGTAGAATTATCTAACATGAATTATGAAAGCAAGTAATAGCCGTCAATTTTCTTCAGTAGCTGCTCGAACTCTAAAAGTAGTGGGGATTATCTTGATTCTCTCTGCTTTGCTTGACTGCATTGTTCTGTCGCTGCCGGGAGAAACTTCAGACCTTCTCAATCGAGGCTGGCAGTTGGCCGCAGCAACTCAGATAGTTGACAGGGGCATTATTCCTTTGATCGGTATCGCCCTCCTGATGACTGGCTTTTGGGTTGACAGCAGCAGTGGAGTCTCTATTGAGCGACGCAAGGTTTGGCTGGACTTGCGATTCTGGGCGCTGTTGATTTCCAGCTTGTTAGGTTTAGTTTACCTATCTCTGGTTCCCGTTCACCTCAACAATACTCGTTTGGAACTCAAGGATGCTCTGGCTCAAGTCGATCAAGAAGCGGGACAAGCGGAAGGTCAACTTGAGGCACAACTTAAAAGCGATCAATTTAAAGCTCAGGTAGAACAGCTCAAAAGCCAGCGTCGCAGCCAGATAGGGGCGCTGCTGCAAGACGACGGGAAGTTGCAACAAGCACTCAAGAGTCCAGACGTTCCCAAGGAATTGAAAGCTGTGCTTCAGGAGTCGAAAAATGACCCGAAAGCCCTCGACAAGTTCCTGGAACAGCAAGCTCAATCACTTCCCACTCAAGCTCGCAACGAGATTCGCACCCGCAAGCAACAAAAAGAGAAAGAGTTAAGAACTCGATCGAGAAATTCGAGTTTGCAGACGGGCATCAGCAGTTTGCTGTTAGCGATCGGCTACATTACTGTTGGTTGGACGGGATTGAGAAGTATGGGAATTCTGCGGTTCGGCCGCCGCAAAAATTGATCGGCCCTGGCAGGGTTCGCGCTGGTCGAGACATCCCTGAGACATAGTTTGTTTACCCATAGTTTGCCCTTACTGAAAGCTGGGAATGTTCTCAATTTATATTCTGACTTACAACGAAGAGATTGATATCGCCGCTTGCATTGAATCGGCACTGCTTTGTGACGATATCATTGTAGTTGATTCTTTCAGCACCGATCGAACCCTTGAGATTGTTCAGAACTATGCCGTGCAAACAGTGCAGCACCGCTTTGAAACTCATGGACGCCAGCGGACTTGGATGCTCCAAGAAGTCCCGTGCAAGTACGAATGGGTTTATATCCTCGAAGCTGACGAGCGGATGACGCCTGCACTGTTTGCTGAATGCTTAAAGGCGATCGAAAGTCAAGAGTATATCGGCTATTACGTAGCTGAAAAAGTAATATTTATGGAGCGCTGGATTCGCCGCAGCACTCAATATCCCCGCTATCAAATGCGCCTCTTTCGCAAAGACCAAGTATGGTTTACTGACTACGGTCACACTGAACGGGAAGTCTGCAACGGGCCTACTCACTTTTTGAAGGAAACCTACCCTCATTATACTTGCAGCAAAGGTCTTTCCCGCTGGATTGAAAAGCACAACCGCTACTCGACTGACGAGGCGGCTGAAACTCTCCGTCAATTAGAAGCAGGTCAAGTAAATTGGTGGGATTTATTGTTTGGCGCATCGGAGGTGGAAAGGCGTCGCGCTTTGAAAGATTTTTCTTTGCGCTTGCCTTTGCGGCCTGTGGTGCGCTTTTTCTATATGTATATTTTACTCGGCGGATTTCTTGACGGTCAAGCGGGATTGGCTTGGTGCACGCTACAAGCTTTTTATGAATATCTAATTTTGCTGAAAGTTTGGGAAATGAAGCATATGCCCCTGCCAACTTTAGACGGAGTGGAGGAACCGTCTCTTTCGGAAGTAGTAACAGTTGAGCCGTCTAAAGTTTCTTATAATCTTGGCGCTTCCGATACTCGGAATTAAAAATAGGTAAGCGGTAATTGGTAATCGGTAATTAAGCCCAGGCGCATCTAAATTTTACAGTCAAGTGTGATGAAATTCTTGTGGGGTGTCCCGCCGGAAAAATATAACGCAAGCTGCCGGACAGCTTAATACCAATTTAAAAAAATAATTCAACTTGAGGCAAGCTCTAAACGAGGATCTTCATCAGTCATTCCCAATTATTCCCTTCTAAAATCTAAAATGGTATAAGTTCCGTTCTGGATATTCGCCACAACAAAACAGAAAAAAACCCGGTTTTTTGGAGAAACCGGGTTTCTGAATACCCTCAAAGTTCTACGTTTAATAAAGTTTTGATTCTTCACTCAAAACTATCACCTTTCACAACTTAAAACTCTTGAGATTTTGCTGTTGTTTTTGCCCGATCGAGCTTTAAAATCAACACCCCCAAAGGTGGCAAACACAAGTCGATCGAATAAGCACTGTTGTGGAACCACCACTCCTCAGTCCACTTACCGCCCAAATTCCCCATATTGCTGCCGCCGTACTCCCGCGCGTCGCTGTTAAACAACTCCGTATAGAAACCTGGTTCCGGCACTCCTACGCGATAGTGAGAGTGCGGCTGGGGCGTAAAATTGCACACCGTCACCACAAACTCGTCGCCATCCTTCTCTCGGCGCACAAATGCCACGACGCTGTGTCGATTGTCGCTGCAATCAATCCACTCAAACCCATCCTCAGCAAAATCTTGACTGTAAAGTGCCGTTTCGCTGCGGTACAAATTGTTCAAATCTTTAAAAAACAGCTTCAACTTTTGGTGCGGCTCGAATTGCAGCAAACGCCACTCCAAATCCCCCCAAACGTTCCACTCTTGCCACTGGCCGAACTCCATCCCCATAAAGATCGTTTTCTTTCCGGGATGAGCAAACATAAAAGTAAACAAACACCGCACGTTTGCAAACTTTTGCCATTCGTCTCCTGGCATTTTCCCGATGATGTGGGCTTTGCCGTGGACTACTTCATCGTGGGACAAAGCCAGCATGAAATTCTCGCTGTGGTTGTACCACATACTGAAAGTTATGTTGTTCTGGTGGAATTGGCGGAACCACGGGTCCATGTGGTAATAGTCGAGCATATCGTGCATCCAACCCATGTTCCACTTCAGGTTGAAGCCCAAACCCCCTACATAGGTCGGCCATGATACCATCGGCCAAGAGGTAGATTCTTCGGCGATCGACAGAGCCCCTGGGAAATAGCTAAAAATGACGTGATTCGCCTGACGCAGAAAATCCGCCGCCTCGATATTTTCCCGGCCCCCGTACTGGTTGGTCAGCCATTCTCCCGGTTCGCGACAGTAATCCAAATAAAGCATCGAGGCTACGGCATCTACGCGAATCCCGTCGATGTGGTACTTGTCAAACCAGAACAGAGCGTTTGATACTAGGAAATTCCGCACTTCGTTGCGGCCGTAGTTAAATACTAGGGTTCCCCACTCTTTGTGTTCGCCCTTGCGGGAGTCGGCGTGTTCGTACAAGTGAGTTCCATCAAAGAAAGCCAAGCCGTGGCCGTCTTTGGGGAAATGTCCCGGTACCCAGTCCACCAGTACGCCAATGCCGTTGGCGTGGCACTGGTCAACAAAATACATGAAATCTTCAGGTTTGCCGTAGCGGGAAGTTGGGGCGAAATAGCCGGTGACTTGATAGCCCCAAGAACCGTCGAAAGGATGTTCGGCGATGGGCAGCATTTCGATGTGGGTGAATCCCAAATCTTTGACGTAGGGTATCAGCCGATCGGCTAATTCCCGGTAAGTCAGAAAGCGCGCCCCGGGATTCAGTTCCGAAACCTGCACTGGTGGTTCTATTTCCCCATTTGGTAGCACGGCGGGTTCGTCAGTAGCGGCGTGCAGCCAAGAACCGATGTGGCATTCGTAAACCGAAACCGGCTGCGTCAGTTGGTCTGTGTGTCGCCGCTTTTCGATCCAAGCGCTATCGTGCCAAGTGTAGGTATCTAAGTCGGTGACAATTGATGCTGTTTTCGGCCGCACTTCTTGCTGGAAACCGTAAGGATCGGACTTTTCGTAGGGATGTCCGTCTTGGTTTTTCACTTCGTATTTGTAGGAAGTTCCCACGGATAGTCCCGGAATAAATAATTCCCAGATGCCGTTTTGCGATTTCCGCATTTGATGTTTGCGGCCGTCCCAATAGTTGAAATCCCCTAAGACAGAGACATTGCGAGCATTCGGAGCCCAAACGGCAAAATATACTCCTGTGATGCCGTCTACTTCGGTGAGGTGCGCCCCCAATTTTTCATAAATCCGGTGGTGGTTGCCTTCTGAGAATAGGTGCTGGTCGAATTCTGTGAGTTTTGGCGATCGAAAGGCGTAGGGATCGTAGATGAAGCGCTCGTGTTCCCCTTCTTTGACCCGCAATTGATAGTTTGCTAGTTCTGGGGTGTCGATCGTACATTCAAAAAAGTGAGGGTGATGCTCTGATTTCATCGGGTATTCGGCCCTGGCCTCCGGCAAAACTACGGATACCGCATCCGCATTCGGCAGATAAGCTCGGACGACCCAGACTTTTTTGCCATTTTCTTCGATCGCGTGAGGGCCTAGCACTTCAAATGGATCGTGGTGCTGATTCCAAACAATGCGGTCAATCTGTTCAAAGGGGACGGTCGCGGGCATAAAACTACTTACCTCAATCTTTTAACTAAATGGCTTTCAAAACCTAGAGCGGTGCTGCACTTTACATTTCGATACATTTTTGATCGCTGATCCTACCACTGATTAGCATGATCTTGCCTGCTGCAGCTCCAGCGCGCGCCCTTGCACACACAGCAGGCTGTTGCCTTGCCGGCGGCCGAGCTGGGGTTTTGCTGCTAACATCTAAGTATAGAAATATTAAAACAAATTGAAAAATTTATATTTTCCCAAAATATCCTTGACTTATTTTTTAATAGGTGATATGAAAAATTTTCAAACTATTGTCGATTTGCCGCGGCAGGAGGGTCAACCCTGTAAGTGTTGGGCAGCAGTTAATAGTTTACCTGGAATTTTCATGCAGGGACGATCCCCCGATCGGTAGAATTTCACATCCCGGAGGCTGGGTTTCCCCACAAAGTCGGTGAATTTTGGCAATACGCTCAAACAGCGAAGGATGCTCAACTCGGTATTTAGGAATCAAAGCTAAAGCACTCAGCAGGGCAACAGTAGCTAGCAATATCTGCCATCCTCAAGGAATCGCCTACGAAAAAACTAGCACCATCTTACCAGCGACGGTGCAATAGGTTTAAAGCAGCACTCATGCTTAACAGGAGTTAGTTTTGCCGAGGCAGGGTTAATACCGAACTGGCGCTGCGCCAATTGAATCACTAAAGGCTCAAAACAGACCGGTCGAGGTGCTTGCCCGCACCGGCGCGAAACTCGTAGTCAACAAATCGAGTAGCAATGCCGATGCTTTCATCCCGCCAGTTTTCGAGTATCCAAGCCTCAGCTTGCTTTCCTCTCGTCTGCAGGCAACAGCGGCGGGGAAGGAAAACGAGACTCGATCGAGTGCCAAATTTTCGTCGAGTCTGCGAGATCCTCCGGTTGATATTCAGTTGAGGCAGCAGCACTGGCAATGTCCTCAAACATCCTGTCACAGGATTGAGTTTCAAAACGTGCAGGCCGGGAGTCAAATTTTATACTTGAAAAGGAATGTTTTTGTAACGCAGCGAATCAGCGGACTTTGCTGCTGTAAGGGGACGTACTGAACTTTAGTAGTAAAAGTATCAGACAATCACTAACACCCAACTTGAGACCTAGACCGATGAGATGAAAAAATGCGAGGAGCGAACCATTTTTCACCCCGAGGCTAGGCTCGTTGGGAACCAACTCCGGGATAGCCCTAGTTAGGGAGTCTTTTTAGGAGCAGGGGCAGGGCTAGTAGTTGGAGTGGCCTTTGGAGATGGAGAAGAAACAGGAGGAGTAGTAGTAGTAGTGCCACCGGGAGTGGGGCTAGGGGAGCTGGGGCTGGTGGCATCACCGCCGCAGGCGCCGAGGGCTGCTGCCAAGCCCACTACCAAAGTCAAACGAATTAATCCCTTGTTCATAAAAACTCCTTAACATTGAAAACCCATCGCAAGGAAGGGAATAGTGTACTTGAGAAACAATGCTGGCACGAATAGCTCAACGATTCGCTCGTTGATTACAATACTGCATTTATTAATAAATTTCACATAGATTATCGCTAACCAGCAAAGATTTCTTTTTTTTGGCAAATCCTGAAGTCAAAGAGACCAGTGGTAGGATGGGTTGGTTGGCTTGTGAGGTATCCTTGGTAAGGATAGCCGATCGAACGCAGATGGCCACCACTGGCGATCTGGGAGACAAAAAACTCTTAACCTCAATCAAGCTGAAGCTACCCCACTTTACGTATTGGTGAACTTTATGACCGCTGCTATCAGATCCCCGGATTCTCCGCGCTCCCGATCGACCCGCAAGCCCGCTGCTGGCACAGCCAAAAGCAAAGTTACTTCTATTGCCCGAGCTAGGCGGGCGAAGACAGGGCCGGTATTGCCCAACTACTCGCCAGCCGACGAACAGGCGATTGCTCGATCGTCCGCATCAGTGCTGAAAGTCTTGCCGGCTCGCCAGCAGCAGCCAGTGTGGTTGCGATCGCTCCTGCGGACACAGCGCGCCTCCTCAGTGGTAGCAGTTATGCTTTTGGGCGGTGCTCTGAGTCTCTACGGCTTGACAGTTTACGGCGAGCAGCGCTGGAGTCAGGAGTATCAAAAATTGGAAACTCTGCGCCTCCGGGAACAGCAATTGAGTGCTTCTAGCGAAGTCTTGAAACACCAACTTGCTAAAGAAGCCCAAAATCCCGAAACCGGTTTGGCTCCGCAGAATCCTGGGGACACGATTTTCTTGCAGCCGGCCCCTGAAACTCGATCGCCCGTTGCGGCACCAAATTCTGAGCCCGCTCTCCAGAATCGAGCCGGTGTGGAAACACCCCTGGGCTATTAAACCTGTGTCAAAGCGAAGAGCGCCCGAGGGCCTGAGTGTCCGAGGGCCTGAGAATTGGAGGATCTAATTTCCTTTTTGACTTTTTTGCAAGTCGCGATCGATTTTCGGCTCCCAACCGGAAGTTACAGATTAAAAATAATTAAGACCACTTCAAAAAACAGAATGCAACTGTAGGTCTGATCCAAACCCTGATAGGGATTGCTCATTCCCAAGTCTTGAAATTTATATTATAAAATCTAAATTATAAATTCTAAATTATAAATTCTAAAACGCTCTAACTTGCTATTGAATTTTTAATGCCATGAGCTACGACCCCCGTTTTGACCGCTACAGATCGCCGAATTTCAAACGCCCAAAACCGTCGGGCGATTCCCTACGGGATAGCTTCGCCGCGCGTACTGGGTGGGAAAAATCAGCCAAACCTAGATCTTCCGGCAGTTTCGGCCGCTCGTCACAACAGACGGCTGCATCTTGGGGGCGACCGGTGGAGCGTTTAAAGCGCAGCAAGTTCCGTTTATGGGCCGTGTGGGCGGTGTTGATGCTGGGGGGGCTGGGGCTGGCTGTGAATTTGTTTTATTTGCAGGTGACGCGAGCTCCGGCGCTGCGTAAACAGGCCGAGCAGCAGCAAACTCTCAAAACGAAGCCCTTTGTACCGAGACGCCCGATAATTGACCGCGCAGGTAATGTTTTGGCGATCGACAGACAGGTGTACACGCTCTACGCTCACCCGAAGTTGTTTAACCACTCGAAGGCGGAAATTGCTGCTAAGTTGGCTCCGATGCTGGCGATCGAACTTAGTCCGGGCACTACGTCGGAAACTGAACTGATACGCAGGTTTAATCTTGCTGAAAGCGGTATTACAATTGCAGAGTCTCTGCCTCAAGAGGTTGCCGATCGCGTCGCTCAGATGCAAATTAAAGAGAGTCTGGTCGATGGCTTGGAGTTGCTGCGGCAGCAGCAGCGTTTTTACCCGCAGCAGGAGTTGGCGGCGGATATCCTCGGTTATGTGGACGGGGAACGGAAGGGACAAGCCGGGGTGGAATACAGCCAGCAGAATTTGTTGGAACGATCGATGCCGTCGATTCAGTTTAGCAGGTCAAGCAATGGGAATTGGGTTCCCGATCGGCTGACGGCGGGATTTGTGCAGCTTGATGACTTGAAATTGCAATTGACGATCGACAGTCGCTTGCAGCGGGCTGCCCGAATTGCCCTTAAGGAAAAAATGAAGCAACACGATGCGAAGCGGGGCACAGTGATTGTGATGGATGCCCGTAACGGGGAATTGCTGTCAGTTGTGGCGGAACCTTCTTATGACCCGAATCAATATTTTAATTTTGATTTGTCGCGCTATAAAAATTGGGCCGTAACTGATGTTTATGAGCCTGGTTCGACTTTTAAAGCGATTAATGTGGCGATCGCTCTGGAAGCGGGTGCGGTGAAACCTAATACTGTGTTTAACGATGAAGGTCGGATTTACATGAATCCCTGGACCATCCAAAATTCCGATTACAAAGTCGTAGGCGCGCGCGGCCCTTCGACTGTTACTGAGATTTTGAAACATTCTAGTAATGTGGGGATGGTGCACATCATGAGAACCATGAAACCTTCTCTTTACTATCAAGCTTTAGAAAAACTCGGACTCGGACAAACTGCAGGAACTGATTTGCCTTTTGAAGTAAGCAGTCAACTTAAAAATCGAGAGCAATTTATTAACTCTCCCGTGGAAGTTGCTACTACGGCCTTTGGGCAAGGTTTTTCGATTACTCCGATGCAGTTGGTGCAGCTTAACGGCGCTTTGGCTAATGGTGGCAAGTTAGTAACTCCTCACGTTGTGCGGGGACTTTTTGATAGGGACGGTGAAGCTTATTGGAAGCTTCCGAGGGCGGTTCCGAAGCAGGTTTTTTCGCCGGAAACTACTAAGCAGGTGTTAGAAATGATGGAAACTGTGGTTGATGGTGGTACGGGGAAAGCTGCACAAATTCCTGGGTATCGGATTGCTGGAAAAACGGGTACGGCTCAAAAAGCTAATGCTGGTGGGGGTTATTCTGACAAGGCGATTATTACTAGCTTTGTGGGGATCATGCCTGTGGAGGCTCCTCGGTATGTGGTGCTGGCGGTGATTGATGAGCCTAATCAGGGTTCTTCGGGGGGTACGGTGGCGGCGCCGATTGTGGAGTCGGTGATGGAGGCGCTGATTTCTATTGAGAAGATTGCGCCGAGTAAGAAGTAGTTGATTATATCTGAGATGTGGCGTCAGGAATTGACCTCGAATATAACGATCGACAACAGGGCTATTGATGACACGGCAATGCCGTTTCTTTCCCTACGCCAAAATAATTCATCGCCCTGTCAGTAACAATATCTTTTGTTTTCGTTGGGTTTTGATTGTCTTTCGGAGGTGCGTTTATGTCCTAAAAGAGTGGAGATGATGATGCAGCGTTGGCTGTTTCTTAAGTTGGGATGATATAGTGTTAGGGTTCCTTTGGCCCTTATACTCGTTAGCGTGCAGTCGTGGTCGCTTCGAGATACCGGGCAACCTCTGTGGTTGAACATGACGCGCCGGATTGTGCCGTTTGTTTTTTGATCGTTGCTTTCATTTACTTGGAGCACTGTTGTTTCATCTGGATCTATTTGAATTTGCGGTTCTAGGTTTTTCCATTGACTGTCTGGTATTTGGGCTGGGGGAATGTCGGCTGGGTGAACGGCTATTTGTACATTTTCTCCTACTTGTTTGAAGCTGGCTTGCCATGAAATTTTGGATCGTTTGGCGTTGCTGTGTGCAAGTTCCATTGCCCAATAAGCTCGATCGAGCGATACCTTTAAACGGTGGTTGTTGATGAACATTAGCCAAGAGGGGGCGACGATCACACAAAATATTCCTATGATTAAAATAATTATCAATAGCTCAATCATTGTAAAACCTGCGGCAGGGGTAGTGGCTCTGCCTTTGAGCGTTTTATTTATTGACACGTAGATGCACTCCCTGATATTTAGCTGACCAAAAAACAGCTAGGAGGAGCTATTTTTTTTTATTGGGTATATTTTAACTTTGGGTTTGGCGAGTGTGTAGATCGGTATTTACTGAAAATTGATGCGACTTTAAAAAAACTGCGGGTAAGGAAGGGCAGTCAGGAAACGGTAGTGCGGTTTCCCTACAGCAATTTTGTCGATCGCCCGATCGCATCAGAGCCCGAAGGTATGTAGGGAGAATCTCTCTTTTACAGCCAAGCTAGAAATTGAAGTTTTGAGGCAGGAGGCAAAAGGCAGGAGGCAGAAGGAAAGGCTCTCCTGAGTTTATGGCGTAAAATATAGCAATCAATACAGTTAAGTAGGTAGGCGAGGTAAAACACAATTATGTAAACGATTGTAAAGTACCCTTAGCCCTAAACGTGGCTAAGTTAGGGCTGTTTACATACTGTTAGATAGCTCTGTTTAATCGCGCTTACCTACTTCAGGATACTCAAATATATGCAATACAAAAACGGTATGCCAATTGCCATTATTGGCGCGGGAATATCAGGCATTACGACAGCCAATATTCTCAAGAAAAATGGTTTCCAAGCAGTTGTTTTCGAGAAATCCGAAAAGATTGGCGGAGTATGGACACTTGCATACCCAAACGTACACCTGCAAAATATCAGGGAACAGTATCATTTATCTGATTTTCCCTGGCCATTCACCCCTGATTTACATCCCACCGGAGAACAAATCCTGAATTATTTGGAGCAAGCGGTCAATCATTTAAAGCTTGATGTGCGGTTAAATCATGAAGTTATCAAACTCCAAGAAACAGAAGATGGCTGGCTATTAAAATATAAAAACCAGGATGGGGTTCACGAAGAATTATTTGGATACGTCGTTGTCTCAGTTGGGCAATATACAGAAGGAAAATATCAACCTGAATTTCCAGGTATCGAAGATTTCGGTGGGAAAATCATCACTGAACGGGATGTGCACGCGCTTGATATATTTGATAATCAACGAGTTGTAATCGTTGGCTTCGGAAAAAGCGCTTTGGACATGGCGACTTTCGCAGCAAAACAAGGAGCGCAAGTAAATCATGTATTTCGTACACCGCGCTGGCTGGTGCCAGAACGAATTTTGGGCGTACATTTTTCCTACCCATTATTCAGCCGTTTTGGAACAGTGATGATGACAAGTTGGGCACATCCAACCGCCATTGAACGTTTCCTGCACAATCGCCTTGGCTTCATTGTTTCAGCTTTTTGGGATTTGATTGCATCCATCTTCCGCTTTCAAGTTCAGCGAAATGTTTCTGGAACAGATCAAGAGGCCCAGCGCCGCATCAAAGCTGTACAACCAGATCACAAACTATTGCCTGATTTACGTTCAGCCACAGCGGTTGCCCCTGAAAATTACTATCCGTTTATTGCAGAAGGAAAAATCTCGCCCCACCGTGCAGAATTATCGGGTTTTTCGCGAGAAGCAGTAAAGTTGAAAAATGGTTGCGAGATTCCATGCGATTTAGTCGTTCTATCTTTGGGTTCGCAAACGCCGATTTTTCCATTTTTGCCTGATAAATATCGAAGAATGTTGGAAACCGAACCCGATGGCGTGCAGTTATATCGCCACTTGCTTCATCCTCGCATTCCTGGCATTGCCTTTGCCGGGTTCAATCATGGATATATGCACCTGCCAGCAGTCGAGATTGCCACACAATGGCTGTGTGCTTACTTGCGTGGTGAACTTGAGTTACCTTCCACCGAAAATATGGAAAAAAGTATTGAATATATTCGCCAGTGGAAACGCGCAAATATTCAATTTGAACCTTCGCGATCCTGTGCGATTAACACTCGCTTTCAACAATATATTGACATCATGCTTAAAGATATGGGCGTTTCTCCTTATCGAAAATTGCCTAACATTTTCGCTGAGATATTCGGCAGATATCAACCATCTGATTATCTTGGCGTATCGGAAGAATATAATCATAAAAAGAAAACTCTATCTACTCCACTACACCCTCTTCCGTTGGATACATGATTGCTTTCCTAGCTTAAGTTGTTACCTGAGCAATGGGCCCTGCCTGGGAATACAAATCGCTCGGCTAGGCCTCCAATTACACTCACCAATACCCAATTTCCAATGCAAAATTACTTTGATTTTTTCGGACTATTCAAAGAGTTAAGATGATTGTTCATATCCTGCAAATATTTTGATAAAATTGGATACTGTGAAGTTGCTAGTAGTGCATCTTTTTTCTGGCTGACAGTTGTTTCTAAGGGCAAAACGCGATAGTTTGTTTTATTGTTCTGAGTATAGCGGTGCACCCAAGTAGGATGTGTTTTTACTTCGGTAATTTCTGTGGTTTTTTCGGGAAATCTTTTGCGAATATTTACTTGCAAAATTACGCCTAAGTCGGTATATTTTTTATTCTGACCGGAAATGAAGTTTCCCATTGAATAAATTGCTACAGCTTTGCGGGTTTTGCCATTTTTTGCGGGGAAGTTAAATATTTTGTAAGGTTGGACGACGTGGGGATGGCTGCCGAGAATGATGTCTGCACCAGCTTTTAATAGGTTTTCCACTAATTGTTTTTGTTGGGGGTTTGGCTGTCGCTGATATTCATCGCCAAAATGCAGGGAAATTGCGATAATATCTGCTCCTTGTTTTCGCGCTTTGGCAATGTCTTTGATTATCTTTTTTTCGTCGATTAGGGAAACTAAGTAATCTTTGCCTTTGGGTATGGGAATGCCGTTGGTGCCGTAGGTGTAGGCTAGCATGGCTAGTGAAATGTTGTTTTTGGTGCTGATTAAAGTGCGTGAAGCCTCGGCGGTAGATGTGGCAGTTCCTGTTGAGGCAATTTTACGATCGCTCAGATTGGCGATCGTCCTAATTACTCCTTTTTCTCCACGGTCTAAAGCATGATTGTTCGCCGTTGTCAAGATATTAAATCCAGCTTTTTTAGCAGCATCCGCTAATTGAGCCGGTGCGTTAAATAGCGGATATCCCGTATATCCGCCCGCATCTTCCCCCGCTAAAGGTGTTTCGAGATTTCCGATGACCCAATCGCCTGTAGACAGGATACTTTTAACTGGTGCGAAGAAAGTGTCAAAATTGTATGTTTTATTTTTTGCGTCGTAGCCCGATCGCGTTTGGGTACTGTGCATCATGATGTCGCCGACAGCAATTAGTTTTGCTTCTTTGATCTCCGACTTTGGTTCGGCGGGAACAGGGGCTGCAATTGGCGATTGACTTTCTGTAGGCTGTGTGTTAGTTTGTGGCGTTTGGATATTGCAGCCTGCGATCGAAAGCATGGCAATTACCGAGAGCAACCGACGAAAATTCATGATTTTTGAGAGTAATTTGTCGGGTTATATGATATCATAACTAATTTAGTTACGGCTAAATATATGAAAAAAAACTATCTAATTCTTGCCTTTATTGTTTTTGTATTAATTACGGGTTTTGGCGTTTTAACTTACGCTCAAACTTCGGTCAATCGACCTTTTGAATTTGCCTTGATTGGCGATTTGCCCTACAGTGCCGAACAGGAAGCACAATTTCCGAATTTGATTGCAGATATCAATAGATCGCCCGCAGCGTTTGTCGTCCACGACGGCGACATTAAAAACGGTTCTAGTGTCTGCGATGATGCAACTTTTCTCAGCCGCAAGCAGTTATTTAACTATTTTGAAATCCCATTTATTCTAGTTTATGGTGATAATGAATGGACGGATTGCCACCGATCGAAAAACGGCAGTTACGATCCAGTAGAAAGACTCGCTAAACTGCGGGAAATATTTAGCAACGGTAATCAAAGTTTGGGAAAGCGCACCTTAACTCTCACCCGTCAAAGCGAAAACCCGCAGTTTGCTAAATTCCGCGAAAATGTTCGCTGGATTTATCATGGCGTTGTGTTTTTCGCGATTAATATGCCGGGAAGCAACAACAATTTTGGCCGCACTCCCGAAGCAGATGCAGAATATGCCGATCGCAATTCAGCTAACTTAGCGTGGATCAAAGAATGTTTTGCTTTAGCCAAACGCAGCAACAGCAAAGGAATTGTATTAGTTGCACAGGCAAATCCGGGATTTGAACTCGATCCGACGGACAAAAGAAGAAGTGGCTACAACGATTTTATCGCAACTCTGGAAACAGAAACAGGCAATTTCCCAGGGCAGGTTGTATTCGTCCACGGCGATACTCACTATTTCCGCATCGATAAACCTTTACCATATTTTACCGATGAGACTCAACTACCGAGAATGAAAAATTTTACTAGAGTTGAAACTTTTGGTTCTCCAAACGTGCATTGGTTACGGGCTTTTTATGACCCAAAAAATCCTAATCTGTTTGAGTTTAAGCAGCAGATTGTTCCCGAAAGTTAGGCGAAATAGCACAATTTTTAGGCAAGATAAATATTTTTTGGGATTACATTGAAGATAGGTAGAATCGAGGAATTTATTTATGACGATCGCAACTGGGCGCTTCACCCTGGAAGAATTTCTGAAACTGCCAGAAACCAAACCGGCCAGCGAATACATTGAGGGGGAGATTATCCAAAAACCGCTGCCGAAAATAAAGCACAGCCGATTGCAATCCAAAGCCTGCAACGAAATTAATCAGGTGACGGAAACTCCAAAAATAGCTTATGCTTTTCCAGAGTTGCGGTGTACCTTTGGCGGTCGATCGATTGTTCCAGATATTGCGGTACTATTGTGGGAACAGATTCAATTTGATGACAGCGGCGAACCAGTAGATGATGTGCGAATTGCGCCGTATTGGGCGATCGAAATCCTGTCGCCACAACAAAGCTCAAATCGCGTAACTCGAAAAATTATTCACTGTCTTCAACATAATTGTCAGTTGGGGTGGCTAATCGATCCAGACGATCGATCGATTTTAGCGTTTTTGCCCAACCAACAACCGCAATTCTGCGAAGGTAGCGATATCGTTCCCGTGCCCGAAATGATTCCCCTGAATATCACCGCCGAACAGGTGTTTAGCTGGTTGAGAATGCAACAATGAATCAGGGCGATCGTCTTTTTTGTACGAATTTAAAAAATCTCCCGGTTGGGTTTGTAGTGAGGAATGCAAGTCCTCATCTAAACTCAGGAATGAAGTCCTCACTACAAACCAAATTCCCTATTGTCGCCACCTGTCAAATTGGTCTTCGGAACAGCCATTAATAAATTGATTGTTCACCCAACCGTCAAGGATTGTCAAAGTTTCATTAGGAGGATTACCCGAAAATCTAGCGGCAATTTTCACCCAATTACCTTGTCTGCTGACAGCCCTAACTCCGTCTCCCCTTTTCAATTTAGCAACAACCGCGTACTTATTGCCTGGGCCTTTGCGAATGTTAACAGCGCCACCTTCACCTGTAATAAATGAGCAATGAGTTTGCTTTTTTAAAGCTTCTGCTTTTGCGGGAGCAAGATTTTGCTGCTTGCCGAAAACAGGAAAGCTGTAAAGCGAGAAGCTAAAACTTGCAACGACGGCTGCAATAAAAAAGGCTTTTGATTGAGTAAAAATTAGCATTATTTCATTTCCTTGGATTGGCTGAACTGAAGTCCTGACTATAGCAATCCTTGCAGGAGTCCTAAACTTTTTACCCCACCCCAACCCTCCCCTTATCAAGAGGAGGGAGTAAGAGATTCACAAATGATTTAGAATTGCTATATGATTTTTTCGAGAATGACTTCAGTCCTTACTACTAACTATTATTTGACCGAGGCAAACCATTCGGTAACACCTTGGGCGATCGCCTCAGCTAATTTCTTTTGTTCTGTCGGATTCACAATCCATTCAAACTCTTCGGGATTGATCAGAAATCCCAATTCCATTAAAACAGATGGAGTAACGGCAGGACGAGTCATGGCTAAGTTGTTCCAGAATACACCATAGCTCGGACGGTTCAACTTGGCAACTAAATAATTGTGCAAAAACATTGCCAAACTGTGCGCTTGCGGGTGAAACCAGAAAGCGCCGACTCCTTTAGTCTTAATGGCGTCGCCGTTATCTGGCAAAGCATTGTAGTGAATTGAAATTGCGATCGCAGGTTCTTCTTTTTGAATCATTTCCACCCGTGGCGGCAAATCCAAATCGACATCTTCTACCCGCGTCATTACCACATTCGCGCCCCGATTTACCAATTCCTGTTGCACCAATTTCGACACTGTTAAAGCTACTGTTTTTTCCCTAATTCCCACTGGACTCACAGCACCTCCATCCTCCGGCCCGCCGTGTCCCGGATCGATGAGAATCTTAATTCCCGACAGGGACTTTGCTTGCGAATTGGGCACCGCGCTTGTATTGGCAGGCGGGTTTTTTAAAGACAGCACTAAAGTTGTGCCCTCGTATCTCAACTTGTAACCCCACTGTTGGGCAGATTTGAGATTAAAAGTATATTGTACTTGCAGTGGCGCGATTTGTTGCCATTCCAAACGCGAAATTACCGGGTCATCGGAGAGGCGAATAATGTCAGTTTGAGCGGTAGTATTGTACAGGGTTAAAGTGAAAGTGCGTTCTCCTTCCTGCACGGTGACTGGGACAGGTGTTTCTAAGGGAAATAACACCTCTGTCCAGCCGGAAACTTGACGCGAACTGGCACTGCGAATAATCGATCGCGGAGGTACTGAATCCTTGACAATTCGCACTTCCGATGCTTTAATCCAAGCACCGTAATCGAGTCTGAGCCATTCTCCCTCGCGCCCGATAATTGTTGCTCGCGTGCCCTTCGGCAGCGGTGTCATCCGAGAAAAATCTGTACTTGCCCCGGTTCTGGCGACACCAGGATCTGCTGTTACTTCGGCTATTTCTAAGTCAGCCGGAGAAAGAATAGAAATTTTGCCAGTACCTTGTTGGCTGATAGTTTGATTATTCATTGTTAGCTCAAATACAGGCACTCCTAATTCAACTTTTTCAGCATTGGACAGCGAAGAGTTAGACTCATTTTCCACCCTTGCCAAGGGAGAATTAGACTCATTGCCCCCCCTTAGCAAGGGGGGGTTGGGGGGGGTTTTACCGCAGCCTTGATACTGTTGGCTACCGCCTTTCTTGATCGGGGAATTTGCGTCTAATAGTACAGATGCGTTGTCTGGTAGTTCAACTTGCGATCGCGCTTTTAAAGGAATAGTAATGCCCGCCAATTTTACCGAAACTTGAGCATTCGCCGGTGCGATCGCCCCAAAGCAAATATATTCCCCCGGCAAACTCGCGACATCGACTTTCGGCGTCAGGGAATCTTTAGCAAAAGCCAATCCTACAGGGGCTTCCGGCTGATTCGACTCGCGCGTCACCTTAATTTTGACTTCCTGATTGTCGTAACGCAATGTAAAGAGATTTTCGCCGAGTTGCAGCGGAAAAGTCGGGGCGAAATGCCCGGATGCGGTGCGAGAAATTTGGTTGCCATTTACCGATACTTGTCCCGGTGCGGGCGCTGTGCCGATTAAAAAGATGCGATCGGCTGTAGTTTTGTGGTTGGCGGGAGGATAAGCGACGAACAAAGGTTGAGCGGCGACAGCTACAGAGGCGATCGCCATTATCATCCCAAACACAACTAATCCTAAAAATTTTCTCATTCTAAATCGCAACTAATTGAGAGTCGGTGGATTATTTATACTAGAACTTGCCCTAAGAAACCGGATTTCAGAGGATTAGTCGTAAGTCTTATTTACTAGACAGATCCCATTTTATCAGGTTTGTAGTTGCAATTGAGCGATCGGCAATATAAATTTCCGCGTAAAACCATTAAGTTTTAATTAATTCCGAGGTGGTTCTCCACAGTTGATCCAACCGATTCGCCGGCATCGTCAAATACAAAACATCCCCCGTACTCAAACAACAATTGAGTAAATCCCAGCCGTGGAGAGTTTGACACTTAGTTTCCACATAAAGAGGCACAAAATCCGCAGACTTAGCAGCATCTTGAATACGGTGGCCACAGAAAGGATGGTTTGGCGTAATCAATGTGGCCAAGCAAACCCAGAGACTATCAGCAGTCATTCCGTTGCCCAAAATTCGGCCTCCAATCGCCGCCGCCGCGAAAGCAGGAGCCGCCAATTCCGTCGGGTTCAAAACTCCTTCAAATTCAAAAACTTGCTGCACCATTAAAGCAAAATGTGGGTCTTGATTGCGAACAATAACTGATAGTTTTGGTGCTAATCCTTTAGCGCTCAAGGCAATTTCGACATTAGACATATCGCTGCTAGTAACAGCCAAAAGTGCGGCCGCTTGCTTAACATTAGCAGCTTCCAAAGTAGCGGGTAAACTGGCACTTCCCTGAATGACCGGAATTTTCATTGAGCGAGCCGTGTTCAGAAACCGGCAGTTTGGATCTTGCTCGATCGCCACAATATCGTAACCGTTAGTGTGCAGTTCTTTAGCAATTTGGATACCGATTCCTCCGAGTCCGCAGATAATGTAATGATTCCGCTGCGGAACTCGCGCCACATCCCAATATTCGGTAAAGCGAGTTCCCAATACATAATCGTTGAGCAGTGCGTAGCAGATGCCGATGATGCCAGCTCCAACTAACATCATGACAATTGTAAATAGTTTAATGCTTTCGGGAGCTTGTTCGGCAACTTTTTCATGGCCTCCGGCTCCGGTAATCATCCCTACTGAAAAATAGAGAGAATCAACAATTGAGATATTATCGTCAACACAAATATAGGTAGCAGTAGCAACGGCAATCATTGACAGTAGCGTTAGTACAACAATTACTGCTGCTTGGCTGTGCTGTTGAAATCGGCGCAGGTTAGTTAAGGTTTTGAGCAGTTTTTGACTTAAATTTTTTTGGGGGCTACGCACAGTTGGCTGAGTGGCAACAATTAGCCGATCGCCCTGCTGACACTGGCGATCGGTAAGCACCGCCGATACTAAATCAGTTTTGTTAGCAGCCGGCAGATAATAAATCAACATTCGCGATCGATCGTCCCACAAATCGCTCAGTTTTCGATTTTTCCAAGGATGTGTTTCATCAATATATTCTTCGTGAATCGGCCAAGTGCGATCGAACAAACGCAACTGTCCGATCGCCTGATTTCCGAGAGCCGCAAAGGCAAAAACCGGAGCCGCCAATGATGAAACACTCATGGAAGTGTGATCGGGCAAAGTGTGGTCAATTCTGTCGCCCAAGCTAGTATTGAACAATCTGTTGATGATGCGAATCTGAGGATTGAGAATTCTCGCTTGCATCAAAATTGCCAAATTTACAGCATCATCGTCTCCTGCAATTACTAAAGTGTGAGCGTTTTGAATGCCCGCTGCCAACAAGGTAGAAGCTGCTTGCAAATTACCGACAACCACATCAGAAGTTTCGCCGCGAATTGGGCGATCGCTAATACCAACCACAATCGCTCCTTGCTGTCTCAACAAACAAAAAATCTTGTGTCCCGTGTGGCCCAACCCGCAAACAATGATTCGAGGTTTCATAAAAAGTTATTTGCCAGCCAATTTCGGAGCTGTCCTTGTAGTTTTACTTACCATTGTTGACTCTCCTGGCTTTGCAGAATGTAGCTAAAAAGACTATCTAGGAAACTTGTGCCGCCGTGGCCTGGAAGTTTTGAAACAAGGAAAGGACAGTGCCGTGTCTCTGCAGCCGCGTTCCCAAGTTTTGAAACAAGGACAAAGCAGTGCCCTGTACCTACAGATATGAGGTGCAACTAACCTAATTTAAGATTTGAAAAATATCCGGGTGCGACAGCCAACCAGCAGAATTTGAATAGGTAGGGACACTGCCCTGTCCTACAACTATGACTTCCTACATAAATTTAGCTGCCTTAGCGGCAGGAGTTATTATGAAATTCACTGCACCCTTATTAGCATCCGCTTTAGTTTTCGCCGGTACTGTCGCCTTTGCAAGCCAAGTGCAAGCAGCTCCAACGAGCAACTGGAATAACACTAGAACAACATTTCAGTGCGTTACTTCCGGTCGCAATTTTGTCACTATTGCGCGGCGGGGAAATGTCACGACAGATCCGATGATTCTGTGGAAATCTACCGAGTTCGGCCGCGAATATACACCTTGGCAGCGCTGTCAAATTGTTTCCAATAGATTGACCAAAGCTGTTGCCCAGAATGGCGGAAGATTGAGCAATTTGCAGTTAACAACAGGAATTGTTAATAACTTGCCCGTAGTTTGTTACGTGAACGGACGGGGGCGCTGTAACTCTCAAAATCTGCTGTTCACCCTAGACAAGCGCAATGCTAAAAATCCCGGTGATGCTTTAACGAGATTGATTAATTTTGCCCAAGACGGCGGCGGGCCAGTTACAACGTTCAGAACAGGAACTCAATCATCTGCACCGCAGTTTGTTCCTTTTGGAGATATGGTCGATCGAGCTTTTAATTCTCCAAACAATAAACCGTCAGTTCCTGTAGCAAAACCGCAGGGCGATCGAGGTATTTAATCTCCAATTCTACTCGTTACCAGGCTCTGCCTGGTAACACAGATCCGGAGGCTCTGCCTCCAATTGTGATGGAAGCTGGCGAGGCAGAGCCTCTGGATATCGGTTCCCAGGCAGAGCCTAGGAACCAGTTAACTAAAAAAACTACACTGCCACCCCTTCAATCCTCTCATCAGTTAACTCGTACAACTCGCGCAACTGCTGCAACTTATCCGCATCCGGCTGCCAAAAACCCCGCCCGTTAGCCTCCAACATTCGCCCTACAATATTGCGAAAAGCTTCAGGATTTGCCTCCCGCAACTTCCGCGCCATCTCCTCATCCAAAGCATAAGTATCAGCCGCCTGATCGTAAACCCAACTATCAGTAAAATCAGCCGTTCCGCCCCAACCAATTAACGCAGTCATCCGCTGCGAAATTTCATAAGCGCCGCCCGAACCTTGATTTGCCATCGCGTTAGCCCACTTAGGATTTAGCAACTTAGTTCGATATTCCAAGCGCAGCAAATCTTCTAAATTGCGCGGAGTTGTATCCTGAGAAAAACTTTCTACAAAACTGGTATTGACTTTTTTTCCGCGCTGCTTTTCTGCGGCTTTCTTCAAACCGCCAGTATTCGCATAATACTCTTGAATATCAGTCAAACCGTATTCCACAGAATCAATTTCTTGAATTATGCGATCGCACCCTTTCAACAACTGAGTCAAAACCTCCGGCCTCGCTTCCCCCTTATCCTTCCTCCCGTAACTAAAAACATTGCGACTTTCCCAAGTTTTCCCCAACTCATCCCCAGAATCCCAACTACCATCAACAACCCTATCGTTAACCAAAGAACCAAAATCCCCAGCCGGATTAGAAAACAACCTTGCCGAATAATTCTGCACACCTTTTGCCTGCAAAATTAAAGCGTGTTTGCGAATAAAATTCTCCGATTCCGGTTCATCCGCATCCGCCGCCCGCACAAACAAATCGTCCAACAACTCAATAATATTCACAAAGCTATCTCGAAAAATCCCCGAAAGATTTCCCAACACATCAATCCGGGGATGACCGACATCAGCTAACGGTTTTAACTCATAGCGAACAATCCGGCCAGTTCCCTCCTTCAGAGGTTCAGCGCCCACCAATTCTAGCAGAATTCCAATAGATTCACCCCGAGTCTTAATAGCATCCAAACCCCACAGCATCACTGCCACAGTCTCAGGATAATTCCCCTGTTCCTCAAGGTGCTTCTCAATAATTTTCCGAGCAATTTCGCGCCCCCTTTCATAAGCAGCCGGAGAAGGCATCCGATAAGGATCTAAAGCGTGAATATTCCTGCCAGTTGGCAACACCCCAGCCCCATCCCGCAACAAATCCCCGCCCGGTGCAGGCAGAATATATTCCCCATTCAAACCCCGCAAAAGATTAGTCAACTCATCCGTCGTTTGCAACAACAAATCCCTAACTAACAAGCCCTCCTCAAAAACCTCACCAAACCCCTCTTGTGGCACAGGCATCTTGCCTGTGCTTGTTTGTGGCACAGGCATCTTGCCTGTGCTTGTTTGTGGCACAGGCATCTTGCCTGTGCTTGTTTGCAAAACAATTGCTTTCACCTGTTCCTCCGACAACCTCTCCCCAAAATAAGCCTCAAGATAAGAGGTCATTGCCTCAGAACTAGGCGGTTCTCCGAGAACGTGTAAACCCGAAGAAAACAAGCGACATTCCACCACCTGCAAATACTCGTAAAGCTTCACCAAATAGCGGTTAAAAGCATCAGCACTGAACATTCCCACATTCTCAAAACTAAAAGCGATCCCCAACTTTCGAGCATCCTCAAACGGACAATCAGCCTCCAAACCGCTATCTAAAACTTTCTTACAAATAGCCTCTTTGAGCACATAATTCTTTGCTGTATCTTCTCGATATTCCGCAATCAAATCCCGCAAAGCCATCAATTCCTTGTACAAGCCAGCGCGACCGTATGGCGGCACATTGTGAGAAATCAAAACACCGTAACCGCGCCGTTTTGCCAACATCGATTCCGAGGGATTGTTGGCAGCATAAATATAAAGATTCGGCAAACTTCCCAACAAAATATCTGACCAAGAATAGCCAGTATTTCCCAGAGGAGAACCGGGCAACCATTCCACAGTGCCGTGCATTCCGAAGTGAACCACAGCATCAGCTTGCAAATCATTTTGCAGCCACTTGTAAAAAGCAGCATATTGAGGGTGAGGAGTCAAATCGCGATCGAACATTAAGCGCATCGGATCGCCCGAAATCCCCAGCGGCGGCTGCAAACCTATCCAAACATTGCCCAGTTGAATGCCACCGATGTGGAACTCGTCGCCGTCTGTCTTAATGCCCGTACCAGTTAAAGATTTCCACTGTTTTTCGATGCGGCTTGTTAACAGATAGCCCAGCCATTTTTCTAAAGTTTTGACATTAACAGTCTCTTTTGTGGAACGGGCATCTAGCCCGTCACAAGTAGCTTCATCCGCCTCTTTCACCCTGCGAATTAACTCCTCACCGTCAGCCGGAATTTCTCCAACTGTATAACCTGCTGCTTGAAGTTTGTGCAGGAAACTTAGCAGCGATTTCGGTACATTTAATAAAGCCGCCGTACCCGCGGCACCGTAACCGGGAGGAAACCCGTAGAGAATAATCGCAATTTTCCTTTCAGATGGCGGAGTTTGCCGCAGTTTCACCCAATTATTAATTCTACTTGTCAGGCGTTTCGCGCGATCGGGCACCAGATAAATATCCTCACCCACCAAACCGCCGAGGGGCACGGGATCGATCGCGCCATCCAACTCAGGCAAAGCATACAATACCACACTTTGCAAACCCCCAATCCCCTGACGAGTCCAAGAATGGATATCCTGAATCAGCAGAGGTGCGGACACAAAATAAGGTACATTTTTAGCAGTTAAAATGCGCTTAGCAACTTCCACCTGCCTTCCACCCTCCATCGAACCAGCAGGCCCGCCAACCAAAGGAAAGCCAATAGTAGAAACAATCGCATCAACTTCCACAGCATCTTTAGAAAGCGAAAGAGTTTCAATGTTGCCTTGTTTTCGGCGCGCAGTTTCACCAGCAGTCGTCATCCAATCCCGCACCGCCACATGGCCTTCAACGCCATTGATAAAAATCGGCAAAGGCACAATTCCCGCATCTTCAAAATAGCGAATTAATTGAGCAATATAAGGCTGTTTGGTGATAACGTGTTTGCGGTAAAGCAAGATGCCCACAACAGGAGATTTTACTTGATATGAATTTTGGAACCAATTGGTTCCAAAATTTGTGGAACGGGCATCTTGCCCGCCCCTCGAACTTTGATTACCGAGATACCAATCCAAATATTGCTGAGGCGATTCAAAATAACCATTATAATCGGGATGCAATAAACCCATATTGGGAGTTTCCACAGGCGGCGGAATTTCCCCAACCTTCAGCCCCAAATACTTTTCGGAAATAATCCAAAACATCGAGACAACATTATCCGCCCCGCCCGCATTCCAATAACCATAAATAATCAGCCAGTTGCGTAAATCCTGCACTTTTTGCACCGGCACATATTTTAATAACTTCGGCCCTACCTTCAAAAAGCTGATGTAACCAGCCAGCTTATCTTCTTCTCGCCCATTGCTGAACTTATCCAGAATAAACTTAACCGGTTTCGGCATTCCCTTCGGTTTGTCGCCAATTTTAAAAGCGCCAATTTGAGTAAGACTCATCAATTCCAAAGCCGACTCAAAAACCAGGCGAATCGGGATATTCTGCACCCTTTCTCGCAGCCACATTACCGCATCGTAATCAAACAGCAAACTCCCGAAAAACACATCAGCATTCAAGAGGGCAGCCGCTACAGCATCGGGTTCATCTGCGAGGGCGCGATCGCTAAAAACCCGCACTTCCAATCCCTGACAGCCAGAAACAGCTAACTGGGCAGCTTTGCGGTACAAATCAGCATTAAAAGATTCAAACCCTGCAATTAAAACAATGCGTTTCACAGCCCTACCTCGAAATATTTGCTTCTTTTAATGATAGACTAATTGCAGAAAATCACAGGCAAGATGCCTGGGCCACTAATAAAACAGAAAAACTACTTGCTTCACTTCTTACTTTTCCTTCGCGCCCTTCGCGCCTTCGCGGTTCGTCAAATATTTATTCTGAAAGTAACAAAAGATTAAAATAATCAAACCACTCCAAACACACACATAATTAAAACCGTGAAGCGAATACCTCCCGCAATAGTTATCTTAGGTCAAAACAGCCTGCCGATCGCCAAAAAAATCTCCGCACATTTCCCCGGTTCCCAGATTTACGGTTTAATCGATCGCACGAACGACACAGACATCAACTTTAGCAACTTCGGCGAAACATTGCGGGAATTGTTTGCAACAGAAACCCCAATTATCGCCATCTGCGCCGCCGGAATTATCATCCGCACCCTCGCCCCGCTGCTGTCAGACAAACGCGCCGAACCGCCAGTTTTAGCCATCGCAGAAGACGGAAGCGCCGTCGTACCGCTGCTGGGCGGTTTGCACGGCGTTAATGATTTGGCCAGAGAGATTGCAGCAGCCCTCGGCGTACAACCTGCAATTACAACAACGGGAGATATCCGGTTTCGCACCGCGCTGCTAAGTCCTCCCCAGGGCTATTATTTGGCGAATCCAGATGACGCGAAGACTTTTATTTCAAATTTGCTCGCCGGGGCAAAAGTACGCCTAGAAGGGGCTGCAAGCTGGCTTTCCGAGAGCAATTTGCCGTTAGCGCAGCCCTCGGAGAGGATCGCCCCCGACGCAAAATTGACTATCCGCGTCACCGAAAAAGCAATTGCGCCAACGCCCGATTGTTTAGTTTACCATCCGCAAAATGTGGCATTTGCACTCACAAAGCTATCGAATATTGAGCCGGAAATAGCGGTTTTATTGGTCAATCAAGTGTTGGAAAATGCAGGTTTAGCAGCAGCTTCCGTTGCTGGATTTTTTGCCTTAAAAGATGAGATGGGAAATCCGGCATTAGAAGCAGTTTCAGCATATTTTCAAGTTCCCGTCCGTTTTTTCAATCGATCGGAACTTGTCGAATTAAACTCTATGGAATTCATCGAAAATCAGGCCGCACAAATTGCCCTGACAGCAGCCGGTGCAAACAGTCACTTAATCGAATGCGATCGCCCAAACGCACTGAATTGCGCGATCGCCCTAGCCGCCGAACCCATAGATGCTAGCGCGATCGGATTTAGCCGCGGCAAACTCGCGATCGTCGGTACCGGCCCCGGAGGCGCGCCCTGGATGTCCCCGGAAGTTAAACAAATCCTGCGCGAAGCCACGGATTGGGTGGGTTACAAGTTCTATCTCGACTTAGCTGGAACCCTGCGGGAAGGGCAAAAGCGGCACGATTCCGACAACCGCGAAGAAATCGATCGCGCCCGTTTTGCCCTAGATTTAGCAGCATCAGGAAAATCTGTCGCCGTGGTTTCGTCGGGAGATCCGGGTATTTTTGCGATGGCGGCGGCGGTGTTTGAGGCGATCGACTTTGATGCCAAACCCGAATGGCAAGGCATCGATATTCGGGTAGCACCGGGCATTTCAGCCATGCAGGCGGCCGCTGCTGCGATCGGAGCACCCCTCGGACACGATTTTTGCGCGATTTCGCTTTCGGATATTCTCAAGCCCTGGGAGGTCATTGAACAGCGGATTGCGGCTGCTGCGATCGCAGATTTCGCGATCGCATTTTACAATCCCATCTCGAAACAGCGGATTTGGCAACTCTCCAGGGCGATCGAGATTTTGTTGCAAAGTCGCGATGCTAAAACCCCCGTCATACTAGGGCGAAACCTCGGCCGGCCCGGTCAATCTGTGCGGGTTTGCACCCTCGGCGAATTCCAGCCGCAAGACGCTGACATGAGAACTTTAGTGATTGTCGGTTCGAGTCAAACTCGGATTATTCCCCGCAAATATGGAGATGTTTGGGTTTACACGCCGCGCAGGTATGAAAAATAAGTAAAGCAGCAAAAACTTCGGAAATAAGCAATTGACTGACAGCTAATTGACTGTGACAAAGAGATATTTTGTTCTCGCTAGGGGGAGTCTAGGTTAACAAATGGCGGCAAATCACTCGATCGCGATCGACCTGTTATTTCATCTCATGGCTGTCACTGATATTGATGAGTTATCGCCTTTGATTACAGAAATCCTCGGTACGGAGGAGCTCGGCTTCAGGAAGCCGAGTTTCTCTCGCAGACATCGATCGAATCTCGAATTTAGATATCGACTCAACCGAAAAATTAAGGGAGATCGAGGTCTGCTAAATTCTTTAATCCTACGATAATCCTACGGTTACAAAAAGAGGGTTTTCACTGGAGTAGTCTTCTCTGTCTATGGGTAGACCGAATTTTTTTTGTCTTTTGATAAGATTCCCTTAAACAAAGCTTAAGAGAACGGTTAAAAAAACATGAAATTCCAAATTCCTTTAGCTCCTGGCGCTGTAACCCAATTTTTGCTGCGAGTGGTGACCTGTCTAGCTGTACTCTCTTTCTTAAGTCAGATGAGTCTGTACTACTTGCCGGAATACCCGTTGAGAGAGTACATTGCAAGGATATTTAACGTTGATGCCGAGCGGAACCTTCCAACCTTCTACTCATTTTTGGCATTGGTGTTTAGTTCTCTCTTGCTGGGTGTGATCGCCCATGCGAAAAACTTGGATAGTGATCGCTACAAGAATCACTGGAAAATTTTATCATTCATATTTCTATATCTATCTTTAGACGAAGCTGGTCAATTGCACGAAAAGTTTATAAATCCGACGCGAAGCCTGCTAAATGCATCAGGATTTCTTTACTTTACTTGGATTGTGCCGTTCGGTTTTTTTGTAGCGATATTTGTCTTGTCATACAGTAAGTTTTTGTTCCACCTTCCTGTTGCCACAAGAAAATTATTTGTTGCAGGAGGCGCTCTTTATGTTGGAGGAGCAATTGGGATGGAAATGATCGGGGCCCACCTATTTACTACAACCGGAATGCAGAATGTATCTTACCTGATAGTAGCGACCCTTGAAGAGTCATTAGAAATGCTGGGCATCGTTGTATTTATCCACGGCTTGATTTCATATATCAAGACATATCTAGGCGGCGTAAGTTGGAATATTTACATACCAGGAAAAAACACACAAGTTACCGATCATCAAAATATCGGCTTACCTGCCCTTAGCGGACCAGCCAACACAAATTTATTAAAGTGAATCATTTAAAACCGGGTTTAATGGACGACGAAAATCCTGTATTATGGCCTTTGATCAGGATAAAAAACCCGGTTTTTTTGGTACTGATTTGTCCTGGACTGGAGGTTCTATGATCTGCGGCGCACAAAATGACTAATATATAGGCTGCTTGCTGCACGAAAAGACTAATTAGAGGTGGAACAGCTTAGTTCACAGATGACATCCTCACCTTTACCAGAAAATCGCTAAGAGCAACCTTTGCATTAGGATTTGACGGCAAATGACTTGTAAAACTTGCCTCTTCTAATATATTGATTAGCCGATCGCGCTCTTGCTGATAAAATTCAATATCTGTATCTTCCAGCACAGATTTTTCCTCCCCAGCCAGCTTGCGATCTATCAAATCAGGAATATACGACAATTGGAATTTCTGGTTAAGTTTCACCAAATTCGCCTCAACTTCCCCCGTTTGCATCAAGTGAATCCCAGCCAGCAACACCCGATAAACGTACAGCAGCGGCTTAACCCGACGCGGGCGTTCTTTCTCAAACAATTTCCATTGAGTTTTAGCAAAACCGAGATAGTGGTGGCTGTGGTGCTTGGTAATGCAGTGAAAGGCAATAGTCTTTAATTCCTCGTGTTCCTTTGTACTGTAAACTATTAGCGGCGAATACAGTTGTTCTAGCACGTAGCCGTTGCGCTTCAACAGCATCTCAAAAAATTTCTTGATGTCGTGAGTTACTAAATCGAGTTGCATTCCATCCCGAACTTCCGAAACTTCGATTGTTTCTTCTCCAGAAATCAGTCCTATTACTTTCGGTAGCGGCAAAATGTGTACTCCCCGTAAGTCGAAGTCAGAATCTGCGGAAGGAAAGCCGTATAAATGCGAACCGCTGACAGTCGCAAACAGCAGCGGATAAGGTTGAACGGAGATAATTTGGGCGAGATTCGAGATGTATTCTGTCATTTTTTCAACATTTTATCAATGCTAATTTCAATTCCGGTTAAACAATCGCAAATACCTGTAGGGGCGGGTTTTACCAACCATATATGTCTCAAATTAACGATCTCGTAAACCCGCCCCTTTTAGCCGATCGCACCTCTACGCGCTTCAATCAAAAACAGATTAGCTTTCTCGTAATTAGGACGTTCTGGCAGCTTAGTTGCAGCAAAAGCGCGATCGAACTCACCGTGCAAACTCAACCGCCAGCGATTCACCTCATCCCAGGATATTTCTTGGTTGCGGATAGATAAAAGTTGCGATCGATAATCCTGCACCCGAACGGGTACAAACCCCTCCTTGAGCACCGTAATTCCTGACAGCAACAAGCGAATTAAGTGCATCGCGTGCTTCCAACGAATTTCCCCGGTATTGCGGAGGTCTTGCTCCATTTTTTTAAATTGAGACAAAACGTAGCTATTGTAAGTTTGATAAACCAATTGAGAAAGAAAGATTTCCCGAATTTCCAGCAATTCTTGTGCTACAGGAGAAACAGTTTCTACTAAAGGCGTGTACAAACATTCTAGCACATTTGGATTAGCTTTTAGTGCCAAAACCAGAAACTTTTGCAGTTCCCAATAGCATTCCTGATTTTCCTTGTTTTCCAATTGTTCTGGAATGCCGTAAAGCGACCAATGAAGTATTGCCGGCGGCAGGTAAATCCCGCGTCTGTCTGTATCGGATTGCTCGTTATCAAGACCATAAGCTCTGGAACCAACAATGCAGCGGTAAATTACAGAATCATAGAGGTTGTATTCTGCAAGAAAATCTCCTCCTGACTGCAATCCTTCGCTCTGAAACTGCTTGCGGATGCTGAGTTCGTGCCGCCGCAGACTAACTTGTGTTCCGTCTGGGAGTTTGACTAAATATGCGTGAGAATTGTCTGTAGGCGATTGAACGATGACGCCTACTAATCCCGGTTTCCAAGATTCGTCGCTGGCGGGGTTTTTGACCTCGATTTTGGTGACAATTTGGGTTCCTGCGGGGATGATTAAGTTGAAATTTTGAGGAAAATTGGCATTTGCCATGAGGAAACCTCCTGCGGGGGCACGAGCTACTATGTTAGTGTAGCATAGATGTAGTATAGAATGGGAGTTTAGGGCGATCGGCTGTTTTTGCCTTGTTGAACAGTGTCTAATTCACTATCGATTCTGCAAACATAGAAACAGAAATAATTAACGTATTTCCTAAACTCTGAACTTCCGTAAAATCGCGATCGCCTGTAATTAAAAAATCAGCATTAGCAGAGAGTGCACAAGCAATAAACTTAGCATCTTTTTGATCTCTAGGAAAATCAATTTCTATAGATACATCAATGAGTTTGGTTGAACCTTGAATCAAATTCAACCATCTTTCTTTCTGAACATCTGTTAATTTTAGTTTTGGTCTACTTAATACCTCCTGATACTCTGCTAAAATTTCTTCTGAAACTACCCATTCATAATCAGGTTGATTGATAACCCAGCTAATAACAGAAGCTGGTTTTCTTCCAGCGATCGCCGCAGATACTAAAATATTAGTATCTATAACAACTCTCATTCTCCTCTCCGATAAGCTGCAATTTCTTGGGCAATCTCTTCATCAGTTAAAGGATGATCCGCTTGTAAAGCCTGGGTTTCTTCACATAAGTTGCTAAAATCTTCAGCTAAAGCTTGTCGGTGCGGATCGGGCTGATAACTCTTCTTAAGTTCCCGGCTGATTTTAATTTTTTCTGCGAGTAACTCTTGTGCAGGTTTTCCTGAAAGAATCGTTACTACTTGCCGAGGTTGATTAAGATGCTGTTTTTCTGACAAAGCTTTTAAAGCATCAGTAATTACCTGATCGGGGGTTGTATATTTCCCTGTCTCTAACTGTTGTTGCAGTAACTTTTCTTGTTCTGAGTTCAGAATTATTTGGATCATAAAGTTACCTCTCTAAATAATCTCACGCCGTTTGAGATCTGTAGGGGTGAAGAATTTGGGCGACAATTTATGTGAAAAACCTGTAATTTTATCCCCAAATGCTTTACCCTCCAACCTGGATCGCGCGATCGCACTCCGACAGGATATTTTATTTTTGGGAGATGTCTAATGAGTCACCGTAAATTTTGAATGGGCAATACAGGATTTGAACCTGTGACCCCTTCCGTGTGAAGGAAGTGCGCTACCACTGTGCTAATTGCCCGCAGATAATTACCATACCATACTAACTCCAAATTCGCAACTAAATTTTTCCTAAAAAATCAGCCGCTGGTTTCCGAGTTGAACTCGACACAATGCCAAGAAAACAGGCATTTGTCGAGTCTGGCATCAGTCAACCTGCCACCAACCCGCCGACGGGCCGACAAATCGCACTACAATCCACCAAGCAACCAAAAGACTAATCCCGATCCAGCTTCCGCGACTTGTCCACTTCACAAAATCTTCGCTTTGGGTTTTCGTGATTGGCAGCCAGGGAACGATGCGCTCTTCTTTACCGAATTCGTCGCCGATCGACTCTTTGCGACGCTTAGCTTCACCCATAATCTTTGTCTGCTAAATTAGTTTTCAACTGGATACCTAACCAAATTATACGCCAACAGGTCATCTCAAGCCTGCGTCAACCAAGTCGTATCCAAATAATCAATCCTCGCAAAAGGACTCAAAGCCGCTAAAACCTGCTGTCCATAACTGCGGTGAATCACCCTACTGTCGAAAATTGCCACCACCCCTTGACGTTCTCGCACCGGCGCGATCGCCCGCTGCAACTCATTCAGCGCCGCCGGCAGCAAATACAACCGAAACCAATCCTTGCGCCGTTCCTTATAATAAGCCACACGCGCCGTCACCAAAGGATTCTCCAAAGAAGGTAGCGGCAAAGTTGCGATCGCCAGCAAGTGAGGCGCCCTCAATTCCCCCTGATGTTCCCGCCAAAACTCCCACCCAGTCACCAAAATCGCATTCTCGCCCACATCTGTTTTTTCTACCTGCACCCGCGAACCGAACTCAGAAGCCAAAATCGCCGCCAGCCTAGCCTTCAGCGGTACATCACCAACAATCAACACCGTTAAACCCGCCACCGACGCGCTCATCAACAGCAAAGTCCGAATTTCTTCCATTAAAACTCCCTGAAATTCCGGCGTATTCGGCAGCGGTAGCCAGTTGGGAATGTACAGTTGAATTAATTCACTTTGTCGATCGGGCGAAAACTTAACGCTCGTCAATTCTGGCAGTCCCAACATTTGCCGGAAAATCGGAGCCTTCGGTTCCACATCCACCGCCCCGCCAATCAACACCACGGGCTGATCGTCCCAAATTTTGCTCAAAACCTCAGCCACCTGAACAGGCGCGCAGAACAGAGAAAATGACCCTGCCTCCCGATTAATTTCCGCCCACCGCAGTTTTCCGTTTCCTTCCCACCGCTGCCAAAAATTGCTCCAAGCAACCGGAATTAGGGGGTTTGGCTCGATCCTTTCAAAGAGCCCCTCCAAAATATTTTGCTCTGCTGTTTCCAGCAAATAGCACTCCTCTGGTTTCGCCGGATGCTGAAAGAAAGCCCGCGTTAGCATTACCCGCCCTTGGAGAATTGCATCGGCTTCCAAAGGCTGAGATTGCATTAAATCATTCCAGTCAGCCGGTTGCAAACCCGCCGTCAATTGCTGGCGCGTCCAAACTTCCAAGTCATCCACACCGTCAATAATTGTCGGAATATTGTTGTGAAGTGGCGAATTCGCCGCCAAGCGAGCCGCCAGCCAAGACTCGGGATCTGCTAGCATCAATCCTCGTCCAGTGGCATGATCGGAATAAGTCTCGATCGACCCCTCTGTTTCCAGCCACTCTTGCAAACGCGGAATTTCCACCGCCTGCAAATGTTCCAGCAGCGGTTTCGGCGCCACTAAAATCACAGGCTCCGGCCACATCAAAATCGGCATCAAATAGCTGACTCGATACCGCTGTCGGTAAGCTCCAGCGGGAAGCCCCGTTTGGATCAGAGCGCTGCGCCCCAAGCGCAAAGCCCGCGCCACGAGCCGCGCCATCGTTAAATAGTGGGGCCAGTGCGGCTCGGAGTTCGATCGCAGGAAGCGGAGCAATGAGTTGTGGACTTCTACCTCAATCAATTGGTTTTAAAATTGACATTTCTCACTCAACTTGACACTCCCCTGGCTGAAGCCGAGGGGATTCTTAATTCAGCGACTGACCTTAAAATGTTCTGTCCTCACGGCAATACTTAAACTTTTCAACCGTGGAGTACCACCAATTGACGAGTCCAATTCAGAAACACTCTCTTGGGATCTATCTCCAAAAGCGTACTAGAATATTTATCTAGAGTTTGGGTATGCCCTACCCTACTTAACAATTCGAGCGTAGAAAAGTTTATGTTTGCTGGATTGAAACCTACATTTTCGGTTTCGGCTGTTTAGAGTGTTTTCGCCGCACTTTGTCCCCCAGTTCATGCCTAAAAGTGTGTCTCATGTCCTGTTTCACTATGACAAAGGAGTTTAACCTTGACTGTCTTAGTCTACCATATTGTCCCGTCTTGTCCAACTTTTTAAGAAAGTTTTTTGAATTAAAAAGATTGGATTTTAGATTCAGGATTTAGGTAAAGAGAACAGGCAGGATAAATCCTGCAACGCCCTTTCATTCCCGGACTGAAGTCACGGGGTTTTCAGGGTATTCCTTATAATCAAAACTGGCCAGAAAATCAACTACTTTTTGACCGAGAGGCAAACAGAATTTACTGTGCTGATGATTTGTACCTCCCTTCCCAAAATTCCCGTGAGAATTCACCATCAAACTCTCCTGTCCCGAACTAATTAAAATAGTTTGGGTAGGTGACTCAAAAAACTTTGTTGGCTGACTAACCCGTGATATATTAGAGACCAAATTTATCAACTCATTTAATTTATTTGTAGCTGTACTCAATGCTTTACGCAACTGCAATATTCGTTGCTCATCCAAATTTTGACTTTCGATATTTTTGCCGATAACCATAATATTTCTCTGAGTTTGTACAGCATCTTTAAAAGGAAGAATCGCTAAAAAAGCGGCTGGCAATAAATGCTCATCGCTCTCAAATCTAAAAGTTAGAGTTGTGCGGCGGTAGCCGACTTCAATATTAGGAGGAAAAATCATGGCCCGGTAATGCCGAGCTATTTCGCTGTAAGCTGTTGCTAAAGTGCTGTTTGCTGAGTAGTCTAAAAGTGCGTCAACCACAATTTGCACTAACCCAGGCGTGTGATTTAAAAATTTTATCGATTCTGACGGCGAATTAAATTGTTGAATCTGAGTGCGATCGCCTGCGGGGCTGAGGTCAACCCACTGGCAAGTAATATCATCTACTATGATGCCACACCGAGGAACCAAATACAGTTTTGCTCCTGTTAAAGTTGCTCCCCTCAAATCAGCGCCCACCCAATCTGCCTTAATCAAATTTGTTTCTGTCAAATCAGCGTGAACGAAACTAGCACTTCCTAAATTAGTATTTCTTAAATCTGCTCCGTTAAGGTTAGCTCCGCTCAATTTAGCAAAGCTCAGATCTGCGCCGTTGAGGTTAGCTCCCGTCAAATCAGCCCATTTGAGGTTAGCTCCGCTCAAATTGGCACTGCTGAGATTCACTTGTTGCAAAGAAGCTTGTCTCATATCAGCATTGATCAAATTGACGCCGCTAAGTTCTGCTTTCGTCAAATCTACGCCGTGTAAGTTAGCTTCTTGAAAGTTAGCTGAAGCAGCCGAAGCACCTCTGAGATTTGCACCCGAAAGATTAGCACCGCACAGGTTAGCTTCTGTCAGTTTTACCTCTCTTAAATCTGCTTCAGTCAGGTTTGCACCGCTGAAGTTAGTTTTGCTGAGTTCGCAACGGACTAATTCGCTTCTAATCAGGGATGCTCCGATTAATTGAGCTGCACTTAAATCGGCTCTGACTAAGTTTGCTACGTTGAGATTAGCCCCGTTTAAGATTGCCCGCGACAGGTTGGTACTGCTGAGTCTAGCCACATTCAAGTTAGCGTCGCTCAAGTTAGCTTCGCTCAAGTTAGCGCCACTCAGGTTGGTCACAAATAAGCTAGCCCCCCTTAAAATTGATTGGCTGAGGTTGATGCGGCTGAGATTAGCTTCATTCAGGTTGATTCCTGTGAAATCTCTGTCGCCTTCAGTGTATCTTTTGACGATTGCAAATCGTTTGAGCAGTTCTTCAGCTTCCATTTTTTTTACCTGAATGAAATGGCAATCGGCTAACTTTTATATGGCATAAATAGAAATGATCTCAAAGTAATTTATAGTATTTACTCACCGATCTGATAAAAGCTTTTGACAAACTCAATGACCGTATTTAGCGGCGGGGTGGTAAATCTTTGGGCTTTAATTGCAGGACTGATAGAGGTTTTGTTGACTCCCGGTAAATTTGTCAAGTTTCTGCCAAAGTCTGGGTGATAGTGAATCATCAAACTTTCGGCGCTGGAGTTAGCCAGTACAGTTTGGGTAGGCGATTGGAAAAAACTTGACATCGGTTCGCGATCGAGGCGAATCGGCTGAATTTTCATTTCCCCTATTTTTCTCATTGTTTGGGTCAGGGCTACGTTTAATTGCACTACCATATTTGAGACTCTGACACCCAGGTTATTACCACTTTGGGGTTGAATCATCTTGATCAGAGTCATCAAATTTTTCTGAGTAAATGCTGCATCACTAAAGGGAGTAATCGCCACGAAAGCGGTGGGAAATAGTTGCTCGTCCTGTTCTATTCTAAATGAGATGATTGTGCGGCGCGAATTAACTTCGATACTGGGAGGATGGTTCAAAGCAGGGTATTGACGGGCAATTTGGCGGTAGGTAGCTGCAAGGACAAAGTTAGCATCCGGGTCGAGGGGTCGATCGACAATAATTTGAACAGTCGGCGGTGTAGCATTGAAAAACCTTTGAGATTCTTCTGGGGTAAAACGCTGAATGTGGCTGCGATCGCCGTTAGGACTGAGGTCAACCCAATCGCAAGTAATGTCATCTGCTTTCACATCAAACCTAGACACCGCGTAAATTTTTGCCCCCGTCAGGGCCGCCCCCGTCAAATCTGCGCCCACCCAATCAGCGTGAATCAAATTCGCTTGAGTCAAATCAGCGTGTACCAGAGTAGCGTTCAACAGATTGACATTGCTCAAATTTGCCCCGTACAAGTTGGCCCCGCTCAATCTCGCTTCATCGAGGTCAGCGCCGGTCAGGTTCGCCCCGCTGAGGTCAGCCCACCGGAGATTAGCGCCTCGCAAGTCAGCGCCACTGAGGTTGGCCTGAGACAGATTAGCTTGTCTGAGTTCGGCATTGCAGAGGTTGACGCCTCGCAAGTCTGCCCTGCTGAGGTCGGCTCTGTGCAAGTTGGCCCGTTCCAAGTTGGCCGCTGTTAGAAAAGCGCCTCTCAGGTGAGCCCCGCTGAGGTCGGCTTGCTCTAGATTGGCTTCTCTGAGGGTTGCTTCTCTCAAATCTGCTTCGCTGAGATTTGCGCCGCTCAAGTTTGCACTGCTGAGGTTGGCTCGAATCAGTTCGGATCTGATCAGTGTAGCTTCGACGAGTTGGGCTTCGCTGAGGTCGGCTCGAATCAAGTTTGCCACGTTGAGGATAGCGCCGCTGAGGTTGGCTTTGTGGAGATTGGCACCGCTGAGTCTGGCAACATTGAGTTTGGCTTTTCTCATGTTGGCGTTTGACAAATTGGTGCCGCTCATGTTGGTGAGGCTCAAGATTGCCTCACTGAAATTAGCCCCGCTGAGATCGATCCTGCTGAGATTTGCCTCGCAAAGGAGGATGGCAGTAAAATCTCTTTCTCCTGCTGCATATTTGGTGATGAGTTCTTCGGCATCCATGCTTTTCAATTTCCCTGATGTCTTAGCTAAAACAAAGCTTTGTTGTGCCAACCTTTAAACTAGAATAAGCATTTTCTGTAACTTGATGCAATATGCTTAAACATCTATATTGTGGAAGCCTTTTATAAAATCCAAAATGCTACTGATATTAGTTTGAGCCAATTTTGTGCTCTCGGCTAACTTGCCAGAGGTTGAGTTACTTGGGTCGTATTTTTTAATCAGGCGCTTGCCGAAGGCTGGGTGGTGATATACGCTGAGTCTTTGGTCGCGGGAATTAATTAAGATCATCTGTGTGGGAATTTGAAAGAAATTGATGCTTTCGCCGATTTTTGGAAAAGAACTGGAAATTTTGATTTGGTCTACTTTGCTGATAGCTTGGTTGAGAGCTTTGCTGCATAACTGGACGTGTTTAGATTCTTTGACGTTAAGTTTGCCTGCATCGTGGGATTGAATCATTTTCATCAAAGCGATCAGGTTTTTTTGAGTTGTGGCAGCGTCGTTAAAAGGAATGATCGCAACGTAAGCGGTAGCAAATAATTTATCGTCGCTGTCCATTTTAAACGCGAGTACGGTGCGCCTGGAGCTGACTTCGATCGTGGGAGGCTGACTTAAACTCGGGTATTGTTGGGCAATTTGGTAATAAGTTGCAGCTAGTGCAAAATGAGCGCCTTGGTCTAAGGGCGAGTCAATTACAATCCGAACTGTGGGCAAAGTTTCGTGAAAAAATTCGTTGGTTCCTCCCGAGTTCAACCAGTAAATTTGGCTGTGGTCGCCGTTGGGGCTAAGATCAACCCACTTGCAGGTCATGCCTTCGGTTTTGATGCCGAGTCGTGAAACTGCGTGAAGTTTGGCTCCGGTTAAGGTGGCTCCGGTTAAGTCGGCTCCAATCCAGTCGGCGCGGATCAGATAGGCATTTGACAGGTCGGCGTGCACTAAGCTGGCATTCAGCAAGTTGGCGTGGCAGAGGTCGGCTCGGCTGAGGTCGGCTCCGCTCAATTTGGCTTCGCTGAGGTCGGCCCAGCGGAGATTGCAACCGCTGAGGATGGCCCAGCGCAAATTGACGCCGCTGAGGTCGGCGCCGCTGAGTACGGCTTGAGTGAGGTTGGCTTGTCTCAGTTCTGTGCCTCGCAAGTCGGCGCCGCTGAGGTCGGCTCGGCTGAGGTCGGCTCCTTGCAGGTTGGCTTGTTCGAGGTTGGCTTCTGTCAAGCACGCGCCGCTGAGGTGAGCGCCTCGAAGGTTGGCTTGAGCGAGGTTGGCTCCTCGAAGGGTGGCTTCGGTAAGGGTGGCGCCGCTGAGGTTTGCGCCGCTGAGGTTAGCGCCGCTGAGTTCGGCTCGAATCAGCTCGGCTCTGATCAGTTTGGCTCCTGTGAGTGTGGCTTTTTTGAGGTCAACTCGCACTAGGTAGGCGACGTTGAGGTCGGCGTCGGTGAGGTCGGCGCCACCGAGATGGGCGCCACTGAGTCTGGCGATGTTGAGTTTGGCACCGGTGAGGTTTGTTTTGCTGAGGTTGGCTCCGCTCAGGTTTGCTACACTCAGATTCGCACCCTTGAGGTTGGCTCCGCTCAAGTTGACGCCGCTGAGGTTGGCCTCAGTCAGGTTGATTCCGGCAAAGTTTCTTTCTCCGGCGGCATATTTTTTCAGGAGTTCCTCGACTGTCATGGGGGCGGCACCGTATCAAATATCCCCATTTTATTGCTATGAATATCGGTATTGTAGGACTAGGTTTAATTGGTGGCTCGATCGGGCTGGATTTGCGATCGCGCGGGTTTAATGTTTTTGGGGTTTCGAGTCGGCAGCAGACTTGCGATCGGGCGCAAGCTCGCGGTGTTGTCAATGAAGCCAGCATAAACCTGTCTCTGATGGCAGCAGCCGATGTGGTTTTTATTTGCACGCCGCTGGGGTCGATCGAGCCGATCGTCCGAGAGTTGGTGCCCTATCTTTCCCTTGATACTATTGTAACCGATGTCGGTTCCGTAAAAACACCCATAGTGCAGGCTGTGTCTCCTCTGTGGCCGAACTTTGTGGGGGGACACCCGATGGCGGGGACTGCTGAAAGCGGGATTGAGGCGGCGGTAAAGGATTTGTTTGTGGGCCGGCCTTATGTGGTGACGCCGACTGCCCAAACGCCGGCGCTTGCGGTGGATAAGGTTGAGCAAATTGCGCGGTTGCTGGGTGCTAAAGTTTACCGATGTGAGCCGATCGAGCACGATCGAGCTGTGGCTTGGATTTCTCATTTGCCACTAATGGCGAGCGCGACGCTGGTTGCTGCCTGCGATCGAGAGGGCGATCGGGATATTGTTAATTTAGCCCAACATTTGGCGAGTTCGGGTTTTCGGGACACGAGCCGGGTGGGGGGTGGCAATCCCGAGCTGGGAGTGATGGTGGCAAAGTACAATCGAGAGGAATTGCTGCGATCGCTCTCTATTTACCGCGACTGTCTCGACGAGTTCATCAGTCATATCGAAGCCGAAAATTGGCAAGCTCTCGAACACAAGCTGAAGCTGACTCAACAAGCGAGAGAGAATTACAACTTGTGAGCCAAAATTTACTTAAAACTTTCCCCGTCTCGATTATGATTTGTGGACGGCTATATATTGAGTTTCAATGTACACTTATTCTCGACTCAAGCGATTTTTACTGGGTGAATCTCTCCCCACTAGCGCATCTATTCATGAACGCCTGAGCAACGCTACAGGACTAGCTGTTCTGGCTTCCGATGCACTGTCGTCTGTTGCTTACGCTACTCAAGAAACTCTGCTGGTACTGTTACTAGCGGGGAGTAGCAGTTTGAGCTTATCGCTGCCTATTTCTGGAATTATTATTTTACTGTTGGCGATCGTGGCGCTGTCTTACCGACAGACAATTAAAGCGTACCCCAACGGCGGTGGTGCTTACCTTGTGGCGCGAGAAAATTTAGGTATTTATCCTGGCTTGATCGCAGCAGCTTCGCTGATGATTGATTACATTTTAACTGTAACTGTCAGTATTTCGGCTGGGGTGGCGGCCTTGACTTCAGCAGTTCCCTCGCTGCACCCCTACACAGTTGAACTGTGCTTAGTTTTTATTGTCTTAATCATGTTTGCCAATCTTAGGGGATTGCGGGAATCTGGCAATATATTTATGGTTCCCACCTATGCGTTTCTCGTTGGCATTTTTATTTTGATTGGCTGCGGTTTATTCCAACAGGCAACAGGTCATGTTATGCCGACATTACAAAATATTCCAGCTAAAGAACCTTTGGGATTATTTCTGATCGCGCGCGCCTTTGCGGCGGGCTGTACTGCCCTGACTGGGGTTGAAGCCATATCAGACGGGGTGTTGGCTTTTAAGCCTCCTGAATGGAAGAATGCGCGCCTGACTTTGAGCTATATGGGGGGAATTCTGGGAGCGATGTTTTTGGGGATTAGTTACTTGGCTCATATTTATCAGGTGATTCCTACAGAACATGAAACGCTCCTTTCTGTATTGGGAAAACAGATTTTTGGTGTCGGTATATTTTATTACTATTTGCAGGCAGCAACTCTGTTAATTTTGCTGTTGGCTGCGAATACGAGTTATGCTGATTTTCCGCGACTTTGTTATTTTTTGGCGCGGGATGGGTTTTTGCCGAGGCAATTGTCGCTGTTGGGCGATCGACTGGTTTATTCTAATGGCATTAATCTGCTCAGCTTCTGCGCTGCTCTTTTAATTATCATCTTTCGAGGCAATACGAGCGCGGTGCTTCCCCTGTATGCGGTGGGAGTTTTCACTTCTTTTACTCTCTCCCAATCGGGAATGGTAATTCACTGGTTTAAGGAACGAGGTAAAGGTTGGCAAGTTAGTGCTGTGATGAACGGTATTGGTGCAGTGGCAACAATGGGAGTTTTGGCTGTAATTCTCGCTACAAAATTCCTTTTGGGAGCTTGGGTTGTCGTAGTCACTATCCCGATCGTAGTCAGTCTATTTTTAGCTATTCACCGACACTATCGGTATGTAGCGGCTCGCTTGAGCATTCAGGGAATAGAACCGAGGTCTTACCTTCGCAGACCTAGAGTTAAGACGGTGACACATCCGGCAGTGGTGTTAATCGGGCAGTTGCACCGGGGAACTTTCGAGGCCCTCGATTACGCTCGTTTAATTGCTGATGAAGTTGTGGCAGTTCACGTAGATATTGGTTTGACCGATCGAGCAAAATTACAAGCGGCTTGGCAAGATTTGCAGTCTGATATTCCTTTGGAAATTTTGGAATCTCCTTACCGTTCTGTTGGTGAGGCTTTGACACACTTTTTGACTTTGTTTGAAGAGCAGCGACCGGGAGTATATTTAACGCTGATCATTCCGGCTTTTGTGACGCGAAATTGGTGGGAGGGACTGCTGCACAATCAAACTGCTTTCTTTTTGAAAGCGGCTTTGCGGGCTAAAAAAAGTCGGGTTGTAACAACGGTTAGGTATTTTCTTTAAGTAGGGATGGGCAACCGCCGGCGATTGCCCCTACTTCCTCGCAATGGAAATTGGAATGCGATCGGACGCGCTGGCAAAAGAAACCGGGTTTCTTCACAAAATCTTTGGTTTTGATGCGATTTTTATAGACAGAAACCGGGTTTCTGACACCGCTTGGTAAATCATATATATTTATTAAAAAGTAAAGGAAAGGGTTGACATATCAATAATGAGTCGTAATTTTTTTACCCCACCCCAACCCTCCCCTTACTAAGGGGAGGGAGTAAGAAATTCACAAATGATTTAGGAGGGTTATATATTTATTAAAAATTCAAGTAAAGGGTTGACATATCAAAAATGATATGTTATAAATTTAGTAATTAGAAAAGTTGCCTTTCAACTTATCTTAAAAAAGATTGCGGCTGCTGAACCCAAGTCTTTTGTTCCCTAAAAAATCTCTTCAACTTTTGGGGGTTGCATAGCAACCCGCAACAGACTATTTATGCAGCAGCCAAAAAACTTGAACAGGCTTTTGCGAGCTTTGTCTCGGCAAGGTCTTGATGTTAGTTACGACAATAAAGTCTACTCGATTTGTCTCAATAGTTCTCTGAATGAACAGTGGCAAGATGCCGATGCTCCAACAGCAGAAGTTTTGCTCCCAGAGGGTTTTCCGGTGGAAGCAAAGGCGCTCAAACAGTTGGCAAATTTGGCGAATGTTCGACATCCTCAAGGTGGCTGCGTTTGCCGCGCTTGCGCTACTCCAGATTTCCATCCGGGGGATGCGGGGGTGGCGATCGGCTCTATTGTAGAAACAGCAGGAATGGTGATTCCGGCGGCTGTTGGTTCCGATATTAACTGCGGGATGCGCTTACACGTTGCGGATTTGTCGATCGAACAATTCCTCAGTCAGCGCGATCGATTTGTAGAATTGCTCAAAGGCGATTATTTCTTCGGTACTCGCGATGTCAGCATGACTGCAAAAACTGCTCGCGCCATGTTCCAACACGGGATTCCCGGATGGCTGGATGGTATGCTGGACGAGGCAACCGGCAGCGCGGCTAATTCGGATTTCAAGCAGTTGGCCGCAGAGTGCGATCGCACTTTCCTCGGCGGTTCCATGAATGGCGATGTCAAATGGGCTCCCGAAGAATTAGTCCCAAACGACGGCTTAGTCAGGGATGGCGGCTTAGGTACTATCGGCGGCGGCAATCACTTTGTCGAAATTCAAGTGGTTGAGGAAGTTATCGATCGAGCTACGGCTTATACTTGGGGAGTTCGATCGGGACAAATCGCTTTCATGATTCACTCCGGTTCGCGGAATGTCGGCAAATACATCGGCGGAATGTGGCGCGATCGAGCTTGCGAAGCCTGGCCGAAAACTCTGAAACATCCTGATTCCAGGCTTTTTCCGCTGTCTGTGGCAGCAAATCCCGAACTTGTGAACAGCTACCTGCAAGCGGAAGCAACAGCGGCTAACTACGGTTTTATCAACCGTTTGCTGCTAGCAGAACTTTTGCGCTTGCGTTTGCGGCAAGTTTTCGGCGATGTGGAAGCGCCGTTAGTATACGATTTGCCTCACAATATTACCTTAGCTGAAGATGCCGGCTGGGTGACTCGCAAAGGCGCTTGTCCCGCACATTCCGGTCAGCCTGTAATTGTACCGGGTTCGATGGGCGCGCCGTCTTATTTGCTGGTTGGGAAGGGGAACGATCGATTTTTGCGATCGGCCTCTCACGGTGCCGGCAGAGCGCGAGCGCGCTTCGATATGAGTCGCAAAGGTGTTGACAAAACTGACGCAGCTTTAGGATTAACCGGCGTAGATTGCATTACCTTACGCGAAGAACGCAGAATCGAAGAAGCACCGGCAGCTTACAAGCCAATTCAACCAGTAATTGACGTTCAGGTTGAGGCGCAAATAGTTGGTGTAGTCGCTAAACTGAAGCCAGTGTTAACATTTAAAGCCTAGGAACGGGGCATTTGAGAATTAAAAATTAAACAAGGGTCAGGTGCGCGCCGAGCACCCTACTAATTTTTAATTCTCTGCCCTATTTCCGATGCCCCATGCCCTATGAATGATTTTCAAGCATCACCACATCAATCAAAACCTGTCCATCCCCTAAAGCGGCTGCTGAAGTACGGCCGCCGCTACCGCCTGAAAGCTTGGCTGGCAAGTATCTGTTCGCTGCTCAATAAATTCTTCGATTTAGCGCCGCCAGCATTAATCGGTATTGCCGTTGATGTGGTGGTGAAACAGCAAGATTCTATCCTCGCTCAGTGGGGCATAAAAGATGTCTTTTGGCAACTGGCAATTATTACTTTTGTGAGTTTGATTGTTTGGACGTTGGAATCTGTTTTTGAATATGCCTATGATTATTTGTGGCGCAATTTGGCTCAGGATATTGAGCACGATTTGCGTCTGGAAGCTTACAGCCATTTGCAGGAATTAGAATTAGCTTATTTTGAAGAACGCAGCACTGGGGGTTTGATTTCTATTCTCAATGATGATATCAATCAACTGGAACGTTTTTTGGATGACGGCGCTAATGAGGTAATTCAGGTAATTACAACGGTTGTTGTGATTGGTGCGGCTTTTTTTGCTGCTTCTCCTACTGTTGCCGGGCTGTCAATGCTGCCCATACCTTTTATTATTTGGGGCTCGATCGCCTTTCAAAATCGCCTCGCTCCTTTCTATGCTGACGTGCGGGAAAAGGTGAGTTTTCTGAACGGGCAACTCTCGAATAATTTGATGGGAATTACTACTATTAAAAGTTTTACTTCCGAAGATTATGAAATTCAGCGCATTGAAACACAAAGTCAAGCTTACCGCCAAAGCAACCGACGGGCGATCGCACTTTCGGCTGCTTTTATTCCGCTGATTCGGGTTGTGATTTTCTTGGGGTTTATTGCAACACTATTTCTGGGCGGTTTGGAGGTTGTGGCGGGCCGGTTGTCTGTGGGAACTTACAGCGTTTTGGTGTTTTTGACCCAGCGGTTGCTGTGGCCGCTGACTCGCCTGGGAGATACTCTAGATCAATACCAGCGCGCAATGGCTTCTACTAATCGGGTGATGAATTTGTTGGATACTCCGATCGCAATTCGCACGGGTGATATTCGGCGGCCTGTTAGTTCGATTAAGGGTGAGTTAGAATTTAAAAATGTTACTTTTTCTTACAATCAACGAAAGCCGATTTTGCAGTATTTTTCGTTGACTCTGCCTGCTGGAAAAACTACTGCGATTGTTGGCGCTACGGGTTCGGGAAAGAGTACGCTGGTGAAACTCATCTTGAGGCTGTACGAGGTACAGTACGGCAATATTTATCTCGACGGTATAGAATTAAATAACCTGAATTTAAAAGATTTGCGGAGAGCGATCGGATTGGTGAGTCAAGATGTGTTTTTGTTTCACGGTACGGTGGCAGACAATATTGCTTACGGCAGTTTTGAGGCAAGCAATCGAGAGATAGTAAATGCTGCGAAAATTGCGGAGGCTCACGAGTTTATCGCCCAATTGCCCGACGGTTACAACACTATTGTAGGGGAACGCGGTCAAAAATTGTCGGGGGGTCAGCGGCAGCGAATTGCAATTGCAAGGGCTGTTTTGAAGAATCCGCCGATTTTGATTCTTGACGAAGCTACTTCAGCGGTGGATAACGAGACTGAGGCGGCAATTCAGCGATCGCTCGAACGGATTACCAAGAATCGCACTACAATTGCGATCGCCCACCGTCTTTCTACTGTCCGCAATGCCGATTGCATTTGTGTCATGGAAGAGGGGCTGGTGGTAGAATCGGGGCAGCACGAACAACTGATCGAACAGGACGGAATTTATGCGGCGCTCTGGCGCGTGCAATCTGGTATAAGATAGAAACGCAGCGGTTTTGGGTAATTGGGAATTGCTAATTTGTAATTGGGGATGGGCCATTGGGCATGGGTAACTAATGACAACAGTCAACAGCCAACTGCCAACCGCCAACTGCCAACTGCTAACTGACAACTGACTGCAAAATATTAGTTTCTACAAGCAAGAAGAGAAAATGTTTCTATTTGATAGCCCTGAGTCCAAACCCAACGAAAATAGCTGGAGCCGCAAATTAGATAAATTCGTGAAAGCTAATCAACATGAATTGGCTGCTTTGGCTTGGGGGCTATTTCTGGAAAGGGGAGAAGAAAGCGAGGAGATTTTGGCAATTGATATTGCAGAAACTGCGCGTTTTGTGTATTGTAAGAAAGAGGCGGTTGAGGAGTTGAACCGTCAAGTTAAAAGTCATATTCAGGAAGTTGTAGGTGTGTTGAACGCTCACAAGCCTGAGACAGAAGTGGCGATTTTGGCGATCGGGGAAGGTCAAATTAAGTTAATTTTTTTTGAACCTAAGCCTGAACCTCCTGTGTGTTTTGAGGAAGCCGCAACAGATGTGGATACATTGTTGGCTAAGCTGGAACAGCAGATGGTTGAATATATGAAATAGGAGTTATATCAAATCGGGTGGCATCGGAATTGATATTACCTACAGTCAGGAGACGGGAGTGCCGTTTCCCTACAATTAATCCGGCGATGGTTATATCTCTTATCGATGAAGATTGATTATGTTGTGGTAGGGAAACGGCATTGCCGTCTCCTCCGTTTCCCTATTGTGGATGGTTATATCCGATCGCACTCAGAGGGCTTTTTCATCCCGCAGTCTCTTTCAATCCCTGGGTGATCTCAACATCGTGAAAGCCGTATCAGCAACAGGCAAGATGCCTGTTCCACAAAGAGTAAACCGGGACTTATTATAGATATCAGAATAACCAGCAATCAAAATAACCAGCGGGCGGCGAATCGTCATGAAAAATTTTAGCTTTGTCTAAAGTAGGTACAGCTTCCGCCAATTCTCTACCTACTTTTACCTCAAGCGCCCTGTCTGTTAATGGAAAGGAAAATTGATAGCTATCTTGCAAATATTTGGCCTTAGCAACAATCTCATCTTTCTCCAAAATCTGGCTGTTGCTACCAATCAAAATGCTATTACTTTCCTGGCCAACACACACGCACACCTGAGAAAACACACTTTGAAAAGTCGTGATTTTTTCGGCATAAAACTGATCTCTGTGCAGCAGATTTGCTAGCACAACTCCCTCGCTTGACAAGTGTTTTTCGCAGATTTGATAAAATTCTTTGGTGGATAGGCGATGCGGAAAGTAGCCGTTGCCAAAAGCTACGTCGATCATGATGATATCGTACTGAGTATCTGATTTTTGCTGCTCTAAATACTCTCTGCCGTCTTGAATTGTTACAGTCAGCCGATCGTCGAATTTTACCCCAAAACACTGTGTAGCTGCTTGGATCGCGATCGGATCGACATCCGCACATTCTATAACAGTTTCGGGCAAATAGTGGTGCAAAACTAAGGGAATTCTGCCGCCGCCAAATCCAGCTATGTATATTCTTTGAGGTTGGCTTTGCCACACTAAACCCAACATCATCGCCTGAGTATATTCAGACACTAGATGTAAAGGATTGTTGAGATCGAAAATAGATTGCAGTAAATCTGTGTGCTGATTGACTTTTTCTACTAAAGATAGCTTAATGTGCGATCGATCTTTTGTGACTGCAACATAGTGAACACCAGACTCTTTGCAAAAAATAAGTTTATCTGACTGTTGCTGCAGCCAAGCCAGCCGCTGTTGAATGGCAGCTAAATTCATACCTTGCCAATTTTTGCGATCGTCAATCATTTAATACCAAATCCCACTTATTTTTTAGTCTGTGCAGGCAGAGGAGAGTTCGTGTAAATGCGATTTTAATCGCCGATATATATAAATTAAGCAGACAGTGCCCGTTTATATGCCACCAACTCCAAACCCGAAATCGAAAAATCCACTTTTTGCCAATCTTGCTTGTCACCTTCTAACTTTTCAAAGGCTGCTGACGTGAGCAAAATCTCTCCCCGTTCCGCCAAATCTTCTCCCAGCTTGGATGCCAGATTAAATTCAGATCCGTACATATCCTCTCCTTCCAGCATCAAAACATCGCCACAGCCAATACCAATGCAGAGGTAAATATCCATTTCCGGCGGCAGTGTCGTGTTGACAGCAGCCGTTTGTTTCACAGAGTCAATCGCAGCTTCCACCGCCGATTTTACATCGGGAAACACTGCAAAAATATTGTCGGCTTCCTCCTTAACTACAGTGCCGCTGTATTCGGAAATTATCGGTTTGACAATTCCGTGCATCCGGTGAATCATTGCCAAAAAATGAATAATTCCGTAGCGGAGTGTCGTGCGCGAAAATCCCGACATATCCATTACTAAAATTGCGTAATTTTTGCGGAAAGTTGCATTAATTTTTTCATCAATTTCAGCCATTCTTTCGGGATGTTCGTTTCTTTCTTGCAGCAACTTTTCCAAGTTAGCGCGGTTATTTGTTTTCATTTTATTTTAATTAAATTCCCAATCGCGACACAGTTCTTGAGGGCGGCCAGCAGGATGCACCGCACAGTTTATCCCGTCCCTACCGTAATAATAATCGCAGACTTTGCAGGGTTTAGTTTGCTCTAATTTTTGCATCAAAATTGCCCGAATTGTCTGGACTCGGTTGCGGTACTTGTTTGCATTCGAGTGACTCGGTTCAATTGCCAAAGCTTGCTCGAAAGCTGCTAAGCTGGAATCGTACAATTTAATAATTTGGGAACTGTATTTTGTCCAAGCATCGGCATGGCTTTGATAAAGTTCTACTGTATTTAAGTTTAAAATTCCGTATTCCGTCCAAGCGTCTGCAGAAGCGCGATCGAACTTAATATTGGCATTGAGCAACACTTTTTTGATCGTTGCCAAAAGTTCCCTCGGCTGCCAAGGTTTGCTAACATAAGCCTCGGCGCGATCGCCCTTGAACCTCGCAAATAAACCTAACTGCTGTCCCTTCCCTGTTAAAAATACCACCGGTATGTTCCGAGTTTCGGGATTACCTTTTATTAAACGGCAAACCCCGTAGCCATCCAGACGGGGCATTATGACATCTAATAATACTAAATCAGGGCAATTTTTCTCAATTTTATCCAGCGCTTCCACACCGTCAGATGCCTGAATTACATTCAATCCGCTGCATCTCAACTGATGTGAAATGCACTCCCGCTGGCTGCGGGAATCTTCCACAACTAAAACTGTACTCATCACTCCCCACCTAGTTTTTGAGGTAAACTTGTTCGCTGCTTTGAGTTGTCCTTGCTGAAATCAGTTTACCCGCATTGGATGAATTTGCTATCACTGGCGAGCTAAATTTACTCAAATTGCAACAAATCTTAAACAGGGGAGCAAAGGTGATACTTATCAGAAAATGCTGGTTGCCAATACCCGGAAAATTATTAGATATTTGGGCGGCAAATATTGGGCTTTTAAGCCTTAATAACGGCAAATCTTACTGATATGGGACGAACACCTTGTTGAATTGCAACAGATAATCGGCTACTGTATACGTTAAAGTTCTTAAAGACGACAAATGAATAGATTGCTCCTCACTTTATTGGTAAGTCCGACGCTGTTTGGCTCTGTGATGTCTTTGAGCGCGATCGCCAATCCCGCTCAAATTGGCGAAACACCAAGCCAAGCGGCTGATTCGCCCCGCTGCGTGCGATCGCCCCACACTCAGCGCCTGACTTGCGTGCGGCTTCCTGGCAAAGCTGCTGCTAATTCTAAAGTAAGAATCAGTTGGCAGCGGCCTGCTGACGAACAGGTGGCAATGTTGGATTTTTCGGAAGAAGAAAGCGATGCGGCGGTGGCGCTGTTTGGCTGCGACTGTCAGATGTGTATCAACTCGCTGCGACAGTTGCGCGGTTTGCCACCTCTGGATCTAGCTTCTTGAGGGCGATCGATCTCATATGTTGCACTATTCTCCATTAACCTTTTATGAACAGGCAAGATGCCTGTTCCACAAGAAAACTTATCTTTTGTGGAACAGGCATCTTGCCTGTTGCTGACAATGGTGCAAGATATCCGATCGATCCGACAGCATTAAGAGTCAGTGTCAAAAACCAGGTTTCCGATCGCTGCGGGCTTTGGAATGCCTTTAGCTTTCTCACTTTTAGAGAAATTGTAGTCAATTTGTTGCAGGATTTCTAGAGATTTTTTATCTCTCAAAATCGGATCTCTACTTTTTAGCTAGAACTTGTTTAAGTTGAGCAGTTGCTTGCTCAATTTTTTCGATACTACCTGGGTTGACCAATCCATAGGAGTCAAAAACGTAAACTAGATTATTTTTGGTGGCTGTTATACCATTTCTCTAAAATCGTGCAACACTCTTCGACCCCCCCTAGCCCCCCCTTGCTAAGGGGGGGAACAAGAATACTGTTGCATTCTTTTTTAAAATTGGTATTAGTTGATTCCAAAATGAATCAGATTTAAATTGGTCTAAAATTCCCTCACCCCGATCGACTATAATGATTACTTCAGGATTAGCCTCTAAAACCTTTTCCGCTGAAAGCATCACGTAGCCTCGCACGGGGCTATCTCCTTGCAATTGGGCTGCGACATTTTTCACGTTAAACTTACCCAGCAAATCTCCAGCCCAACTGCTTTGATTCGGCGATAAAATCGATCGAAGTTAAAATAGCACCTATCCAAGCCGCCAAAGGCAGCCAAGTTTGAAATATTCCCAAAGTCAGCATGGTAATCGCAACCAACCCCGCACCCGCCGCAATTCCTAATACAAAAGGATCGGCTAAACCGTTGCGGAGCAAACCTTGCAGCAAAGCCCCCGACATTCCCAAAGCCGCACCAACCGTCAGCGCAGCCGCAACTCTGGGCAAACGCAATTCCCAGAAAATAGTTTGATTGACAGCATCACCTCGGTGCAGAAATGCTTGCCACAATTGCTCGGCACTCATCGGCACCGCACCCAAAGAAAGCGAAAGGGCGATGGTTAATAGCAAACCCAATCCTAAGAATACAACTGCCTGAAAAACTCGATATTTTAGCCAGATTTTTTGCAAATTCACTAGATTACACCACTGGATTTTAAAAATAAAGCGCGATATGTCCTCCGTTTAGATTTGCGGAACGATCGAACTCGTTAACTACAATAACCCATTTACCAGAAGGCGGCGACCGTGGGAACAGATGAACAGTCGATCGAAAAACTATACATACATCGCGCTATTTGTCTGAGGGGTTGCAAATTTTCAGAAATGTGCTATTGTCAGAAGTAATCGGTTCTGGTGGAGATCACCCACTAGAGGAAACGGGGAAAGTCCGGTGCGAACCCGGCGCTGTCCCGCAACTGTGATGAAGCGTACAATCGTTTCTTAGTCAGGATGCCCGCCGATTGTATCGTTTCATTTAACCCATCTGCGAGGTACGGATGTATTCAGCATTTTGTTTTCAATTCGATTCTTTTTCAGAGACGCTGCGCGATCGGCGATTATACTCCTTAACCCGCGAGAAACCTGTGGTGGAATTGGTTTCTAGGGCGAGATAGCAAGTTTGAAAAACTAGCATGAACAGCATTATCTAGTTTCAGATGCAAGGAATCTTGCTGGGCATTTGCCTGCTGTAATTTCTAACAGCTTTTTTATAGCTTTGTTGGAAATTCAGATGGTTTTGCCTTTGATGCGCCTTGCAATCTAATGGCATTGCTGTCGGAAATTCGGCATCGGATACCTGTTGGTTTCCGACTGAGTTTCTATGGACTGATAAATCAATTGACAACCCCAACTTAGGAGAAATTATGTCAATTTTAACGGCAACTCTTGGATATCCCCGCATTGGTAAAAACCGTGAAGTTAAGAAAGCTTTGGAAGGTTTTTGGAGTGGCAAATTAGAGGCAGATACTTTACTGTCTACTGTTCAAACTGTAGAAATAGAAAACTGGAAAACACAGCTACAGACAGGCATCGATCGCATCGGTGCAGGCGATACTACACTCTACGATCACGTGCTTGACTGGACAATTCGTTTAGGTCTAATTCCCAAACGCTTTCAGGGGTTATCAGGACTCGATCGATACTTTGCAATGGCACGGGGCAAAGAAGGAATTCCGGCCCTAGAGATGACCAAATGGTTTGATAGCAACTATCACTACCTCGTGCCAGAAATTCCAACCCAACTGCAACCAGCCGATTTCAGCGATTTTCTGGAGACGGTGCAGCGGGCAAAAGCGACGTTAGGGGAGCGGGCAGTGCCGATCGTTCTTGGCCCCTGTACGCTACTGCGGTTGAGTCGGTTAGATGGCGCAATGGACGATTCTCTAGCGCAATTGCTGCCGCGCTACATCGAACTCTTGACGCAATTAAAAGCCCTTGGGGTTGCCGAAGTGCAGATACACGAACCAGCCTTAGTTCTGGGAGATGCGACCAACTTCAAAGCACACTATCAAACTGCTTATCAAGCCTTTGTTAAAGTCGATTTACCGCTGCATCTTGTCACTTACTTTGAGGACTTGGGTGAAGCTTATTCTTGGGTGATGGCATTGCCTGTTACTGCGATTAGTTTAGACTTCACTCGCGGACGCAATTTAGATTTACTCAAGCAATATGGATTTCCCCCAGATAAGCATCTGGGCGTTGGCATTGTGGATGCCCGCAACATCTGGCAAATCCGTCCAGAACAATTGCTGCCAGTGCTGCAAGACATTCAGAGAATTACGCCTAATATCGTCATTCAGCCGTCGGCATCATTGCAGTTTGTTCCCTACGATGCCAAACGGGAAACAAAGTTGCCAGAACCTCTCCGCAATGTGTTTAGTTTTGCAGAACAAAAACTGCAAGCGGTGAAGTTTTTGGCACGCAGTTTAGCAGGAGAAGAAACTGAGAGCGATCGCGCCAAGATTACCGATTCCTGGACAAAATTCGAGCAATTTAGTCCAGCAAATCCTGCCGTGCAGTCACGCATGAAAAGCATTACGACAAATGACTTTCTACGGGAATTATCCTACGGTTTGCGGCTGTCAAAACAGATTTCTCTGCCCATTTTTCCCACCACAACGATCGGCTCATTTCCTCAAACATCAGAAGTGCGACAACTGCGAGTACGGTATAAAAAGGGTGAATTGAGTCAGCCAGAGTATGAAGCAGCGATCGATACTGAGATTGCCGACAGCATTAAACTCCAAGAAGAAATTGGGCTGGATGTGCTAGTGCATGGCGAATTTGAACGCACCGATATGGTGGAATACTTTGGACAACAGTTAGATGGATTTGCCTTCACGCAAAATGGCTGGGTGCAAAGCTATGGCAGTCGGTATGTGCGTCCGCCGATTATTTACGGTGATGTCTTTCGCACGGCCCCAATGACGGTACGCGAGTTTAAAGTAGCGCAATCATTGACGCAAAAACCAGTTAAAGGAATGCTAACAGCTCCCGTAACAATTTTAAATTGGTCATATCCGCGCACTGATATTTCTCGACAGAAACAAGCGTTTCAAATTGCACTGGCATTGCGCGATGAAGTGGCAGATTTAGAAGCAGCAGGAGCGAAGGTAATTCAAGTAGATGAACCCGCATTACGCGAAGGTTTACCTCTGAAGATAGAACGCTGGAGTGAATACCTGTCTTGGGCAGTAGATGCGTTTCGTTTGGCAACCGCAGTCGCTCATCCCCAGACTCAAATTCACACGCATATGTGCTACTGCGAATTCGGCGACATTATCAAAGACATTGAACGGTTAGATGCCGATGTGATTTCGATTGAAAATAGTCGCAGCAACAACCAAACGCTGCATGAAATCATCGCCGCAGGCTACACCTATCAAGTGGGTAACGGCGTGTATGACATCCACAGTCCAGTAGTGCCAACAACAGAACAGATTTTGCAGCAGTTGCGAACAGGAATTGCCAATTTACTTGTGCAGCAAATTTGGGTGAATCCCGATTGCGGCCTAAAAACACGGCGTTGGGAAGAAGTAATTCCGGCCCTGAAAAATATGGTGGAAGCTGCAAAAACGCTGCGGGAGGAAGTAAATGCGACCGGAAAATAGCATCTGGCAGGGAAACTTTGGCTACTGGCAACATGGCTTCATTCACACAAATCTGCTGATGATTGGTTATACAGGATGGAAGGGATTTCAGTCTTTTGGACGGGGAGTTGTGGTTTGTGATGTGGATACTAAAGTTATTCATTCTACAGTTATAAATTTTGAACCAATTCCGTTCACACTTCAGTTTATCCCCTCGAATTTGATGGGGTTTTACTTGCGATCGCTATCCCTTGACTCATCGACTATTTCATCGGTTCAGGCAGCAGTTGCCACCTACAATCCTGAGCAAGATATTCTGCTGGTGCTGAAAGTTAACCGTCAAATCGAGGTCAATTTATTAAGAAAAATGGCGATCGCACCTGCTGATTGTTACGAACAAGTCTGTAGACGCTGGGACGAATTCTCACCAAGCCAGAGTTCCTAAAACTTACCCTATTCTCCCAATGCCTCAACCAAATCTCTGTTATCAAATCCAGCTTTGGCAGTTGTTAGAAAAAGATGGACAGTGAAATGAACGGTTACGATTGGCAGCAAGACTTTATTGCTACTAATTTATTGGCGTTGGGTTATAACGCCTGGATAGGTTACTTAGGAGGTGAACGCGGAGCAGTAATTTGCAGTCTTAATTCTCCACTTTTAGGAGTAGCAGGTGAAACATTTAACTCCTATTTTGTTCCGCGTTCCCGTCTCGCCCCATTCCTAAATGCGTGGCTGGCTGCTCCTGATACGGTGATCCTCCAGCATCATCACATGAATGCTCATATCCTTCAAGAAGTGGATAATTATAATCCGTTTAAGGATATTATTCTCCTGTTGGAATGCGCCAATCAAGCTATCTTTTTTAATCTGAGAAATCTTCCGAGTTCACCTCCAGATTGTTACCAAACTGTGTGCAAGCACTGGGAAGATTTTCAACTTGAAACGGATGCTGTTGTGAAGCGTACTGATATTTCGCGGTAAAATTTTTTGAAACTGCAATCAACGCTCTGAATAGAAATATTCCGTCAACCCTTCCCATTCAATTTAAACATGATGAATACTCACTTTCAAAGAATGGGAAGAATCCCAACTGTTCAACATCCGTTAGAGGAAAAAGCAACAATGGCAAGACTTATTCAACATAAAAAAGAAGCCTTCTGGTTTTACCGTTTTGTGTCGATTGGCTACGATAATTTGATTAATCCGTTTTTCTGGACGATTCCCATGCGGGAGAAATCTCTGGAACTCGCGCAACTAGATCGCCCTGATTTACAAGTTCTAGATGCTGGAGCCGGAACTGGATTCACTACTTGTGGCATAGTCGAAAAAGTGAATTCTAACCATGTTAAAATGCTCGATCAAAGTCCGCATCAGTTAGCTAAGGCAAAACAAAAATCTGCAATTAATGACTGTGAGAAGTTTCTCGGAGATGTGGAGAATTTACCCTTTGCTACCGATACATTCGATCGCTACATTTCTGCTGGCAGCATTGAGTATTGGCCCGATCCACAACGGGCGATCGCTGAAGCTTATCGTGTGACTAAACCAGGCGGAATTGCGTTGATTATCGGCCCGCTGGAACGCAAGAATCCGATCGCCCGTTGGCTGTCTGATACGTGGATGCTGTTTCCCAGTGAAGACGCTTATATCAGTTGGTATAAGTTAGCAGGATTCACCCAAATTCGCAAAGTGTACGTTGCACCGGATTGGTATGCTGATCAGAATAGCCCCTACGCGATCGCGATCGCAGGTGTGAAACCATCCCCCGGAAAATCTCCTGCAATCTTATCAGATGCTATTGAACAAGCCGCAGAACCAATGACGCTAGAGCGTTTTTTACTCTTCTGGTTTCGGTTTGTTATCGGCTCTGCTACTGGTGCATTATTTATACCAATAGCAGCAGTGCGATCGCTAATAGCAAAGTTCAATCCTCCTCAACAAGATTCTGAATCCAAATAATCCGAAAGTATAGGCGGGGCGGGTTTATAAAGCTTCTGGCTTTGAAATTAAACATACTAGCGAACCCGCCCCTATAAAACTTGACATTTTTATACAAGAATGAAGCAACAGAAATACAAATGAACCCAAAATCGCCTGAATTTAAAACTATCCTCACCCGCATCTCTGTAAATTCATTAGGAAAAGAAGGCGATCGCTTCTCAATCAACCCCTCAATCTCCGCCGAGGGCCGCTTCATCGCCTTTGAATCTATTGCTACTAATTTAGTCCCCGGAGATACTAACAACACCTCAGATATTTTCCTGCACGACAGACTCACTAACATCACCACCCGCACCTCCGTCAACTCAACAGGAAATCAGGCAAATTTTGATGCTTTTAACCCTGCTATTTCTGCTGGCGGGCGGTTCATTGCCTTTGAGTCGAATGCAACTAATTTAGTAGCCGAAGACACTAACAACACATCAGACATTTTCCTCCACGATCGGCTGACTGGAAATACCGCCCGCATCTCCGTAGATTCGACAGGTAAAGAGGGCGATCGCGCTTCACTTAACCCTTCACTTTCCGCCAATGGTCGCTTCATTGCCTTTGAATCTAATTCAACCAACTTAGTACCAGGAGATACTAACAACACCTCAGACATTTTTGTCCGCGACAGACTCACTAACATCACCACTCGCATTTCAGTCAACTCAACAGGAAACCAGGGAAATATTGGCTCTTTCAACCCCTCAATTTCCGCTGACGGCCGCTTCGTTGCTTTTGACTCTTTAGCAGATAACTTAGTGGCGGCAGACACTAACAGCACTAGAGACATTTTTGTACATGACATCCAGACAAATACTACCACTCGCGTATCGGTAAATTCATCGGGAAATCAGGGAAATTTTGGGTCTATTACTGCTGCTATTTCTGCTGACGGTCGCTTGGTCGCATTTGAGTCTAATGCTAGCAATTTAGTAACCGACGACACTAACGGCACTTCCGATATTTTCGTGCATGACAGGCTGACGAATACTACTACTATGGCCTCAATTAATTCTACAGGCGATCGCGCCAATAGAAGCTCCTTTAAACCCTCGATTTCTGCTGACGGTCGATTCGTCGCTTTTGACTCTCTAGCTGACAACTTAGCGGCAGCAGATACCAACGGCACTAATGATATCTTTGTGCGTGACAGAGACACAGCCACGACAACTCGCATCTCAGTCAATTCGGAGGGTCAAGGTGCCGATATAACATCCTTCAATCCCGCTGTTTCTGCGACGGGAAGTGCGATCGCATTTGATTCTTTTGCTACTAATTTAGTTGCCCAAGATACTAACAGTAGCAGAGATGTTTTTATCTCTCACCGTGTTGCTGTCAGCAGCGGCACTTCAGAGAACGATACCCTCATTGGTGTTGCAGGCGACGATTCGATTTTAGCCGATCGCGGCGACGATTTTTTGGACGGCAAAGCAGGCAGCGATACCCTGTTCGGCGGTAGGGGAAATGATACCCTCAACGGCGGTGATGGCGATGACATTTTAGTAGGAGGAAAGGGGCGCGACAAATTTGTTTTGCAATTAAAACAGGGAAGCGATGTTATTAGCGACTTTCAAAATGGCGAAGATTTGTTCTTGTTAGCAGGTGGCTTGACTTACAACCAAATTCGTGTATTTCAGACAAACGATGGAGTCGCGATCGCATTAGTCGCTAGCAATGAAATCTTAGCCCTCCTCCCAGACTTACCTGGCAACTTACTTGGATTTGAAGCTTTTAACTCAGTTTAGCAACCAACAATTATTAATTTAATGATAATGATTATCGCAAATAATAAAATGATCGAACAAGACTTAAACTCCTACGCTATCTGTAGGGGCCCGCCTCCTGCGATGCCCCGATCTAGATATACATTTCCCTCACTTTTACGACAGATATTCAAAAGTTTGGGATACCGCTCAAATCACAATCAAGGTGTTGAGGATCACGTAAAACATGGCAAATCTAACAGGTACAAACGGTAACGATTTACTGAATGGAACTCCACAGACAGACGCAATTTTCGGCTTAAATGGAGATGACACAATTAACGGCATTCAAGGTCAAGACACGCTGTACGGCAATAGCGGCAACGATGTCATCAACGGCGGTGAAAGCGGTGACATTTTGCGCGGAGGTAAAGGCAACGACAACCTCGACGGCGGCGCGGGTAGCGACAATCTTTATGGCGACGGCGGCCGCGATACATTAACAGGTGGTGAAGGTTTTGATAACTTTGTTCTCAGCCGCCGCAGCAGCGGCACGCCCCGAACAACAGGCGGTTTGAGCATCACCGATGCTGACATCATTACAGACTACAATGTAGAAGAAGATTCCATTGGCTTGTTGGGATTAAGCTTTGACAATCTCAGCATTTCAAATGGCACAGGAGACTTAGCAAACAGCGCCATCATTCAAGATAAAGTTACTGGTGAATTTCTGGCGGTATTCCAAGGAATTGACAGCAGCAAACTTATCAAAGATGAATTCAAAACTTTCGTGCAACCTAGCGGGCCTTACTCGAATTCTACTGACGATCCAGGCAAAATAGACTCTGGAATTCCCGGATTTATCGGCCCAGACGGAGATGGCAAAATCTCGCCTAATAATACAGTCAACCCGCGTTTCGCTGCTTGGGCGACAGGATTTGAAAACTATCAGCCCGCCCCTGGTGTAGATGCCAGATTTCAAACTCCTGAAAAAACTTTGGGCCCCGTTGCTAGCAAAGATAATTTCATTGACATCGCTTCCCTTGGCGATCTCGATCAAAATCAGATTAATAGCGGAGTCCAACCGGGTCAAATTACCTTAACCTTTAGTTCAGGAATTCGCAATGGTTCCGGTCAAGATTTTGCCGTGTTTGAAAATAGCTTTGACAATTTAGGAGGTGTTTTCGGAGAATTGGCTTATGTAGAAGTTTCTAGCGATGGCAGAAACTTTGCCAGATTTAAAAGCGATTCCTTGACAGGCGAACCTGTAAGCAAAGAAGGAGTTTTAGAGCCAACTAGCATTTATAATTTAGCTGGTAAGCACGTCAACAATGCTTTTACAACCGATGAAGGAGAATTTTTAGGCGGTTCCTGGGGAACTCCTTTTGATTTAGAAACATTGGGTAGCAATCCGCTAGTAACTTCGGGTCAGGTCAACCTTAATGCCATTCGTTTTGTCCGCATCGTGGACATTCCCGGCAATGGCAATTTCAAAGACGGGGCTAATAGATCGATTTACGATCCTTGGCCAACTACGCCACCTGTTACATCTGGAGGTTTTGATTTGGAAGCCGTTGGCGTGATTAATACCATCTAGCTTGATTTAGCAGTAAAAACTCTTGTGGGGAGTAGGGGTTAGGCATCCTGCCTGCCCTTGACTTTATTTTCACTCAATTGTTGTAGGGCTTGCGCGCAAACAACATTTTAAAATACAATGAGAATGATTATCATAAAAATAGCGCCCGATCGACTCGATCGCACCTGGATTTTAGCGATGAGATGCGATCGGCGATCGCTTAGAAATGCTTTGCGGCTTTCCAAATTGACAGCAGGGCCTTGACAATTAATCAATGAGGAACAATGACTAATCTCACTGTACCAAGCCCAGATTTAATTGCCGATCTTCCTAAAAGAGGGATGCCCGTAACTATAATTACCGGATTTCTCGGCAGCGGCAAAACCACTTTAGTCAATCAAATACTCAAAAATCGCCAAGATTTAAAACTAGCAGTTTTAGTTAACGAATTTGGCTATATCAACATCGATTCGCATCAAATTGGAGAACAGCTTAACCGTTGCTTAGTTTAATATCATGTCTTAAAAACGGATGAGGACACGGCATTGCCGTGTCTTTACACATATTGGGCGCATTTTTTTGACGATCGATCTAAATAAATCTCAAGCTTAGCAACGAGGAACTTACGCAGAAACCAGGTTTCTACTATCTCATGCGTAAGTCCTAATCTACAATCTCAAATCTCAAATCTCAAATCGATAGCCCTTACCTGCTATAATCAAAGGTATAATATTAACGAAGTAAACCGCTACGAGTGAATCATGTCCGCAAACACCGCGCTACCCGCAGCCCTAGCTAAAATCGTCCAGCGCTTTCAGCGACACTCCGATCCGAAACAGCGCTACGAACAACTGCTGTGGTATGCCAAGCGACTTCCAGCATTTCCCGAAAGCGATAAACTGCCGGAAAACAAAGTTTCTGGCTGCGTATCGCAAGTTTATATTACTGCAAATTTAGCAGACGGAAAAGTTTTGTATCAAGGCGATTCAGACGCTCAGTTAGTCAAAGGATTAGTTGGCTTGCTGGTGGAAGGTTTGAGCGGATTAACGCCTGCTGAAATTGTCACCATTACCCCAGATTTTATTCAAGACACGGGATTGAATGTGAGTCTGACACCTTCCCGCGCTAACGGATTTTACAACATCTTTCAAATGATGAAAAATAAGGCACTTGCTTGTGAATTGAGCAAGCAAGCCGAAGCAAATTAAAAGAATAAACAGCCATGACTCAAACTACCAATTTAACAAAATCAGGTTCTGAAAACTATCCCACCGCAGTTCAAGAATATATCTGGAATTGGCAAGAAACGCAAATCAAAGTTATTTACGAAACCAGAGGACAGGGAAATCCTGTATTGCTGCTGCCGGCTTTCAGTACGGTTTCGACGCGAGAAGAAATGCGTCCTTTAGCAGAATTGTTAGCTCCTAAATTTCAAGTTGTGAGCTTAGATTGGCCAGGTTTTGGCGAATCTGATAGGCCGCGAACAGACTATGAACCGCAATTATACCATCAATTTCTCAAGGATTTTGTGGAGGCAATTTTTAATAGTCCTGTTGCTGTAGTTGCTGCCGGTCACGCTGCGGGTTATGTGATGCAATTAGCGCAATCACAGCCGAATATTTGGTCAAAGATTGTGTTAGCTGCGCCGACTTGGCGCGGGCCTTTGCCGACGATGAGCAAACAGCAAAGCGGCTGGCATGGAATCGTGAGAGAATTAGTACGATCGCCCTTACTGGGACAATTCCTATACAAACTAAACACTGCGCCGTCTTTGCTGAGTTTTATGTACCGCCGCCACGTCTACGCCGATGCAGCTAAAGTCACGCCCGATTTCATCCAAAGCAAATGGCAAGTGACGCAAAAACCCGGTGCTCGGTACGGTTCCGCTGCCTTTGTGACTGGTGGTTTAGATCCGGCAAAAGTGCGATCGGAATTTACAGATAAATTTCAACAATTAGCAGTGCCGGTGATGGTTGTAATTGCTGAGAATGCGCCGCCCAAATCCAAGGCTGAAATGGAAGCATTAACGGAATTACCGGGTGTTGAATCGCGAGTTATTCCTGGTTCTTTGGGTATGCACGAAGAGAATGCAGCAGCTTTAGCAAATGCGATTCAATCTTTTCTATAAATTATTTAAATCCCACTCTTCAGTCCGCGCAGGCGGACTTCGTTTGTGTAGCCCCGAATTCTATTCGGCGGTTAACTGGGCGGTTTACAATTCGGCGGTTAACTGGGCGGTTTACATCATCAGAATAATAGCCGTATTTTGGCTGGTTTTCTCTTCCTTTCCTTTGCCACTGTATGCTGTGGGAAAGCCGCCGTTTGCTAATTCACAAGAGAGTATTATTGAAGGTGCGATCGACTTTCACATTCATTCTTCTCCTGATGTGATTCCCCGCAGATTAGACGATTTTGAAGTAGCGAAATTAGCTGCTAGGGCGAAGATGAAAGCTGTTATATTAAAAAATCATTATGCCAGCACAGCAGCGCGGGCAGTTCTGGTTAATAAAATAGTACCAGAAATTCAAGTTTTCGGAGGAGTTGTTCTCAATCATTCGGTAGGCGGAATTAATCCCGACGCTGTAGACGCAATGCACCGCATCGGTGGCAAATACGGTAAAGTAGTGTGGCTACCAACGGTTGATGCTGAGCATCACTTGCAGGTTTTTCACAAGTCGGGAAGGGGGATTAAAGTTGCGGAAAATGGCAAGGTTTTACCGGAAACAGCAGCGGTGTTGAAGATGGTAGCCAAAGAGAATTTGATATTGGAAACTGGTCATATTTCCTCAGAAGAAGTGATGGCAGTTGTAGCTGAAGCCAACCTGCTCAACATTAAAAACATCCTGATTACCCACGCAATGGCCGATGTACCCGGTTTATCCCTAGAAAATATGCAAACAGCCGCCGCAGCCGGAGCTTTCTTAGAACTAGCATTTGTCAACGATTTGATGGGAGAAAATGCCGCTGATGAGGGTCACAAAAACTGGCATCAAGTTTCTATTAGTAAGATGGCAGCAGCGATTAAACTAATCGGAGCCGAGCATTTTGTTATGAGTACAGATTTGGGAAGAAAACCCGATCCTTTACCTGCAGAAGGTTACAAATTATTTGTTAAAAAATTGATTGCGGAAGGTATTTCTCAACCTGAAATTGATTTAATGATGAAGAAAAATCCCGCTCGATTGTTAGGAATTTAGGAGTAAATATGATGTCCGATTGCTGAGAGCTTCTGTCCTATCTTTGATTTCTAATCAAGTAGGCTCTACTTCAGGTTCTGGAGATTCTGGCTCGCCCGCTGGAGATTTGGTTTGCAATTGGGATAGCTGCGAATTTAGCTGCAAACGTTCTTGATAGACGGTTTCTAAATGATTTTCTAATTCGTCTACTTGAGATTGCAGTTGATTTTGAGCCTGATTAGCTGTAGCGATTTGACTTTGAAATTCCGAGATTTGAGAGTAAAGGTACGATCGCTCTCTGTTAGCTGTTTCTAACTTGGATTGCAGTTGCGATCGCTCTGCTTCGACTAATTGCAGTTGAGCTTGCAAACCCGACAGTAGAGACTGAAGTTGCTCCCGCTCTTCAATGGAGCGATCGAACTTAATTTGAATTTCCGACAACTGGTACTGTACCTGCAATCTGCTTTGGCTAGCCGTTTCCAACTGACTCTCAAATTCCGACAGCAGAGCGTGAAATTGAGAACGTTCTGCATCCACCGCCTCTAACTCTGCTTGCATTTCCAACAATTGAGCGTTAAGTTGCGATCGCTCCTGCTCCGCAACTTCTAACTGCTCTTTAAGTTCTGCCACTTCTGCTAACTGGGACTCAGCTTGTTGAGCATTTTCTAGCTGAAACTGCAAATCAGCAATCAGAGCATCAATTTGCGATCTATCCCGGGCAATTCCTGCCAAAAATTCTTCCATTTCCGACACTTGATTTTTTAACAATTCTTGCTCACGAGTCACAGTTTCCAATCGAGTTTGCAACTGGGACAATTCAGAATTTAGCTGATTTTCATTCTGCACCTTTTGCCGCAATTCCGAAGTTCGGGCATCCAACTGAGCAGCCAAATTCGATATAGCCTCCTGCGAACCCTGCATCCGCACCAAATTGCGTGAATTTCGCTTATTCAAAATTAGCCAGCAGACTAATGCCCCGCCTCCAAATCCTATGAATAAAAGTAATGCTTGCATTTGTTTTATCTAATTAATATAAATTGAGTGATTTTGATGCCGATCAAAAAATGGACATCCCCAAATTTCTATCTTACTCAAAGCTATCACAACTTGCCAGCCTGTGTTTACTTGGCTCAACAATTTATATTTCTTTACAAATTCCTTTTGTTGACAGCTAAGGTGCAGCGCCCCCTGCAAGTCCGATTAATGAAGCAAATCCACAATATGAGGAATAATTTCGATATGCTGAGTCAACAAATAATCCAACCTATCCGCCAATAAACTAAAAATTAAATCGTTATAACTCATCCCGTATTCCGCCAAACCTAAAGCTACCAAACTCGTCACATTTTCCCCTGGATGTTTCAAATCCGGTTTAGGATTTGCTTCCAAAACATAAAGCGAGCCATCAGCATCACTTCGGACATCGATCCGCACCAAACTGTTCAAACTAAACTCCCAATAAATTTTTCGAGCTAACTCAATTAACTCTTGTTTTAGTTCAGGTTCCTCACCGCCCATCAACCGTCCTCGATCGGCCGTAATCGCTTTTTTGTCCATAGAAGTAAAGATACGTTCGTCAGACTCTAGCACCCGCTCCACAGTCGAAAAAGCAAAGGGTTTTGTATTTTTATCAAATTTGCCTTGAGCATAAGTAACATAGCCACAAACCGCTACACAAAATTCCCGTCCCGGCAAATATTTTTCAATTAAAGCAGTATTGTGAGTGGCTCGGTGAACTTCCGAAACCGCCTGAGACAAACCCTCAATCTTGTCTACAAAATGAACGTGCAGGGAAGCGCGGCCGGATACTGGTTTAACAACAAATGGCCCTTGATAGTCACCAAAAGCAATGGCAAAACGCTGATGTAAATTAGGCTGCAAAATCCCTTGAGAAGGATGCCACGTCATAAAAGGAGCGGTTTTAATTCCGACTGATTGCAGTTCCCGTTTAAAAGCGTGTTTGTTATCTAAAGTTGAACTATTTAAAGGATTGTGACCGACATAAGGCATCCCCAACATTTCCAACAATGCGGGAGTGTGACAAACAGGATTGTAGCCCTGGACTCCGCCAGTATTCAGCCACACTAAATGAATATTTTTTTGTTTGAGTTGTTCCGGCAAGTTCATATCGTCAGGCAGGACAAAGACGTGCTTAAAGCCAATTTCTGCTAAGGCTTTAGCAATCTCGCTGGCGACGATTTCGTAACTCTTCCAAGCGCGGGGATTGTGAGTTTTGTAAATCACTGCTCCGGGGCGATCGCAGTCGCCGCCGAACACCACTGCAATCCGCAATTTAGCAAACAGCACCTCCAAATATTGAGGTAGTAAACTAAAGTCGTAATGCCAGCGATTCATGCCAATTGATGTTGCAACCATTTAAGTTTTTTTTCCTGTGTGTTTTATTTTTTATCGGCCGAACGGCTAGATTTTGCCAAATATATTCCCGCCAAAACTACGGAGAAAGCAAACCAATTAAACAAGCTCAAACTTTCCGCAAACAGCACCCCGGCAATAATCGCAGTAATCACGGGTTCTAGCAGCAGAAAAAGAGCGACAAATCCCGACGACAAACGACCGAGACTGTGGATGAGCAGTCCTTGGCCGAAAGCTTGACAAATCACGGCCAAACCAATTACAGTCAGCCACCCCTGCCAAGAATAAGGGAAAACTCGATCGCCCGTCAGCAGAACCAGTGGCAAAACCAATATACTGCCAATAAAACAGCGCCACATCAATATAGTTGTCGCCGGAAACTTCGTTCGCAAATGTTCTGAAATTAGCAGATTTCCTGCATAAAACATCGCCGATAAAAGAGCAGCAATGTCGCCGACAAGGTTCTCTCCCGCCGTTTGCAAATCGTCCATGCCGATCGCAATTGCACCAGAAAAAGCCACCGCCAGTCCCACCAAAAACCTGCTGTCAAAGCGCCGCCCCAACAGCAGCCATCCCCCCAAAGTAGTAAATAAAGGAGTTAAGTTTCGCAGTACAGTAGAATTAGCGACATTAGTCTGAGTTAGTGACCAGGCCCAGAAACCCAAAGAAGCAGAAGAAACCACGCCTACGGCTGTTAACAGCATCACATCCTGCAGAGTGTAGCTCGATCGCTCTTCAACTTGGGCCCCAGACATTCGGCGGCGCGCAGCATCAGCACCATTCCACACTCCAAATACTACAGTTGCTATCCACAAACGGTTAAAAACAGTAGCATTCGGGCTGATTTCCCGTTCGCTCAACCTAATAAAAATCGCAGCCAGCGACACCGCTAGCAGCGCCGCCGACAGCGAAACTATCGCCCAAATTTTACCTTGACTATCAGCTAATTCACCGTTTTTTAAACTGTCTGGCTTTCCCGAAACAAGAGTTTTGTTTTCAGTTGTTAAGGCAGAGTTTAACTCGGTTTTTTCCAAAATATTGCGCTGAAGTTCAAGATTTTGTTCTGGCAATCCCAGTTTTTTTGACATTATTAAAAGTTCCCATGAAGGCAGAAGACAGTTGTGTAGGGTGCGTGACCCAAGAATATTTTAGTGGCGAAGGGAATAACTCAAAAGTCACGCACTCTACTTACTAGGGCTGCAAAAACTATTTTTTATAGTTAACAGCAACTTAGGTTGAAGGTTTAACAGAAAGCCTTGTCAAAGCCTCCTTTAGCGCCGGCGGCAATTGCCGGATAATCTTGCCCTTGTCACGATCGACACCAACCAAAGTTACCTGTGCTGTCACATATAACTCCTGAGTATCAGCCGATCGAATTTCGTAATCCCAAAGCAGCCGCACACCCTCGGTAGCAGCGATCCGCGTTTTGACAGCCACAGATTGACCCATTTGTACAGCCCGGTGGTAGCGCAGCGAAAGTTCCACCACGGGCAATTCCAAACCCTGCGCCACCCAGTCTGCATACTCGATGCCAAGAGATCGCAAACTTTCCACCCTAGCTTCCTCCATCCAAGCCAGATAAGTTCCGTGCCAAACCACACCGCTGTAGTCAGTATGATGAGGGTACACTCGCACCAAATATTCAAACCAGCCCTCAGAGTCCATCCCGCGCCGATTTTGAATAGCACCAGCCGGTGCGAGTTCTGGTTGAGTTCGATCGTTCTCTAACACTTTACAAATCGTTCCAAAACGCTACATTTCTACAAATCATAAGACAAACTTCAGGCTTATGCTTGACTGTAAGAAACTAGAGTACCAACGCCCTAGTTTAACGTCGCACAAAAAAACTCAACTGTTTTTACCGCCAAAACCCCATGATAGAAAAAATTTTAGTAGCCGTCGCCGGTCGCGGCTTGTGCGAAGAGATGTTTAATATGTTGATGGACATCCCTTCCTTGCAACAAACCTCTGTCACCGTCTTGCACGTCGTGCCGCCCCAAGTAACCTCCGATGGCATGGCCGAGAAATTGGAAGAAGGAGGCAAGATTTTAGCACAAGCAGTCCAGTCTTTGAAAATAGATCCCAGCAAAGTCAACCCCCGGCTCAAACAGGGAGACCCGAAAACCACAGTTTGCCAAGTCGCAGAAGAAGAACAATCCGACTTAGTAATTATGGGTTCCCGGGGACTCGGACGCCTGCAATCGATTTTGGAAAACTCAGTCAGCCAGTACGTTTTCCAGCTAACATCTCGACCGATGTTGTTAGTAAAAGACGACATCTACGTCAAAAGAATCAAGCGCGTCATGGTGGCGGTAGACAAATCAGAAGCTGCCAAACAGTCATTACAGCTTGCGCTATCTTTGGTCAAAGAAGTCAGTGGCGGAGAGATAATTTTAGTACACGTCACCAAAGATTTGACGGGAAAATCCAGCACAGATTTAACAACAAGTGCTGAAAAAGACGCTGTATTGGCCCCTGCAGTAGCACTAACCAAACAAATGGGAGTTAGCTACCGCTGCGTGAGTGCGACAGGCAAGCCAGGGGAAGAAATTTGTCGGATTGCAGACGAGTTGAATGCCGACTTGTTGGTAATCGGTTCCCCGGATCGGCGACCCAACGTTGCCAAAAACTTTGTGGATATCGATCGACTCCTAGGAAATTCGCTATCAGACTACGTGCGAGTTTATGCCAACTGTCCCGTCTTGCTAGCCCGCACAGTCGGCTAGAATCTCATCGTTAAGAGTTATATTATTTCCGGTTACACCGGAATGATGTTGACGGTTGACGGTTGACGGTTGACGGTTGACGGTTGACGGTTGACGGTTGACGGTTGACAGTGAACTCGAATTTACTATTCCGATGCTAACGGATTTGATATTAGCAGCTAACACTCAACAGTTAACAAAAAAAGCGCCTCAGCAAAAAGTTGTGGGCGCTTTTTTTTGCAAGCAGCAAAGCCAGACAGAAATAGCAGCAGTTACTAATCTTTTCTGCCTTGACGGCTAGCTGTTTGAATGTACAGAATGATTAGAAAAACGCTGGGAACCAATACAAACAGAATGGTTGCCACAAACCCTAAATCGTTAACTTCCATGAAGACGCTCGCCTCTATCTAAAAATATGAAAATACACACAACCAGGATATCACTCAAAGGTAGAAGGCAAACTTGAATACAGCAGAAGCCAGCACTAGACAGTGGAATAGGTAAAAAATCAAAATTCAGAATCCAAGAATTTTTATTTCCTTTTGCCCTGTTTGCCCAATGCCCTGTTTGCCCAATGCCCACTGGCAGTTAGGGCTTAGTCTTCACGCTCACCTGGCCATTTACCATAGCTTGACAAGCCAACCGATAGTTTTCGGGCTTCTTCTTGAGCTTGCGGTTCTCAAAGTCAGTGCGGGGCGACAGATTTTCACTGCCCTCGACAATTTCCACAATGCAGGTGCCGCATTGACCGTAGCCCCCACAATTCATCATCTTTCCCGAAAATGTGTACAAATCGATGCGGTTTTCTAGAGCTTTGAGCCTCAAATTGGCTCCGTCTGCTGCGATGACTTCCTGATTTTCCTTCACAAACTTGATATTGGCCATTGCCGATTCCTTAACGCAGTTGACATGGAACTCTATTACAAAATATTAACTAATGTGTCGGACGTTTAATACAGGATGTCCAATTGATCGGGTAATTAAAGCTCCCCCCAACTCAATCTCAAGGAGCATCCGAGAGGTTATTAGTGGGCAGATTGCTCACAGCCCGCTGGAGAGACGAAAGTCCTAGGTTGTAGGTGACAATTGCCGACAATCGGTTTCTCTCAGCCCTAGTCAAATCAGTTTCCGCCTGAATCACATCCGTCTGAGTACCCACACCAGCTTGAAACCGCAGTCTCGCCAGACGCAGAGCTTCCCTTGACTGCAAAACCCCCGCCTCAGAAGTTTCGATATTCTCAAAACTCGACTCCAAGCCAAAATAAGCTTGTTCCACTTCCCGGCGCACCTGATTGCGGAGTTGGTCAAATCGACTTTCGGCGATCGTAATATCAGCATCCCGCTGTTTCACCCTGGCGTTCGCCGCGCCCCCATCGAAGATACTCCAAGTAAGACTCGCCCGGATCGAATAGCCGTCGGCCCACCCGCGAGCAGCAAACGGATCGGGGTTATCAGGGTCTTGTCCCAGTACGTTGTAACTACCCCCAACACTCAGTTGAGGCAAACGCCCCGCCTGAATCGATCGCCTCTGCTGCTTGCTGATATCCCTCTGCACCAACTGCTGTTCCAACTCGGGGCGATTCTTAAAAGCCTGCACGATACTCTCTTCCAAAGACAGCCTCCAAGAGCCCGCTTGCTCTACCGGATCGGCCGCCGTCAAGTTCGCCGACTGGCTGATATTCAAAATCTCAGCCAGACGCCGCTGGGCAACTCGCTGATCGCGACGAGCAACTGACAGTTGCTGCACTTCGTTAGCCAAATTTGCCTGAGCCTGCAACACCGCAAACCGGGTTCCTACCCCTGCCCGTTCCAGGGCTTCGGCATCCCGCAAACTTTGCTGGGCATTTCTGACCGAAGCTTGGCGGATGGCAACTTGTCCGTCGGAGTTTTGCAAGTTGTAGTAAGCCTCAGCAGTGTCGAAGCGGAGTTGCTCGGCTTGGCGTTCCACATCCAGTTCCCGAAGGCGCAATTGTTCCTCTGCAGCGCGGATGTTAGCGCGCCGCCTTCCGAACAAATCGATGTCATAGTTCAACTGCAAAGTGCTGTTGAGACTGTTGTTGCCGAAATTTGTGCCGGCTTGCTCGGCGGGCTGCCCGGTTCGGTTAGCCAGAGCGTTGAGGCGGCGCTGCCCAGCCCGGATTCCGAGTTCTCCGCCGGCACTCACAGACCGGCTGGCGTCCATTTGAAAATTCAGGTCTGGATAAAGAGCAGCTTGCTGTTCGCGCAAAGCGGATCTGCTTTGTTCCACTTGCTGTCCGGCGATTTGCAAAACTTGACTGTTGCGACGGGCGAGGTCGATCGCCTGCTGCAAGGTAATTGACTCTGTTTGCTCGATCCTGACATCCTCCGGGTTTGTCGGAAACAGCAGCGGATTCGGGTTTGGTTCCAGGGAAGCCGGAGGCTTGGTGTCTAAAATGCCCCTCGGAGGGAGAGGGGGGAAACTTTCGTTCGGAGTGCCCCGGAGAATTGGTACCGGGGAACTGGGCACAGGAACATTGTTGGGAGGGATCGGGGAAGGCTGCTGAGCGTCTGTCGGTCCCAAACCTCTTAGAGGCGTTGAACCGGCCTGAGACAGAGTTGATGGGGAAGCCGGAGCAGCCTGTTGAGGCTTTGATGCTTGCTCCGGCCCGGTTGGGGGGTTAAGGGCGATCGACTGTTCGGCCTGTGATGCTGATTCTGCCGCTGTGTTCGAGGTCGATCGAACCTTCTGCCCTAATTCGAGCTGATTACTAAGGGCCAAACTGTCCTGAGATTGAGTCGGAGACTGTGCTGAAGCACTCTGTGCGGCGTTGCTGAAAGTAATTGCAGCGCCCACTCCGACTACGATGATTTGACGAAAAACACGCATAATTTTTTAATTACTCTGCAATCCTAGAGACAATTTTAGAGCAAGATTGAGGTCTCAAGTTTCTAGTCTGTAGCCTGAACTCGACGGTTACAAGTCACAATTACCATACTCATCTTAACTTTTGAATGTTCGATTCAAAATTTAGAATTTAACTTCAGCAGTTGCCAGACCGATCGCCGCCGAGATTAGTTCCTCTACTCCGCTCACCGGCAAAATCCGGGTTTTTAGCGAGCTGGCGAGCTGTTCGAGGGTCATGTCGTCTAGAAAACGCGGTTCCCCCTGTTTTAGCATCACCGACGGCAGCAGGATGCCATCTCCCAAGTCTCTGCCCTGCAAAGCTTCGAGCAAATCTTGCCCGGTGAGCAAACCCGTAACAGTGATCGTTTGTCCCCAGTAGTGGCTGCACAGTGCTGCCATGTTGACGGACAAGCCGGGAATTTGGTTTAGTTGTTGTACGATCGGCTCAAAAGCTTTTTCTACAGCATTCCCCACCACCCAAACTAACTTGCGCGCAGGCTCGACTGGCATCGGTTGCAGCTTCTCAAAAGCCGTTTCAAACTGCTGGATAAACTGGCGGATAGAACCCACACCGTTACCAATTTGCGGATAATCTTCGTAATCAGCAGCCGACGGCAAATCTAAACCCGCGATTAAAAACCACTCGTCAGCCAGCCAAATACAGCGCGATTTTGAATTCTGCTTTTTCGCCTTTTGGCCGCCTTTTCCTGTACTCAAAAGCCCTTGAATTTTCTGCACTTGCTCGATCACTTCTCGCGCTTTTTCCGCAGTTACTGCGATTAGTTCATCTTCGGCAGGGCGAAATCGAGTTAAACCCACCGGCACCACAGCCACCGATGCTACAGCGGGAATACTTCCAGTATGAAACTTTGCCAAATCTAACAAAGTGCGTTCTAAATGTTCGCCATCATTAATACCAGGACAAACAACTACTTGAGCGTGAATTTGCAAGCGGCGTTCTTGAAACCATTTGATTTGTTCTAGAATCTTGCCAGCCCGGAGATTTTTTAGCAACCGAATTCGCACTTCTGGTTCGGTAGCGTGCACCGAAACATAGAGAGGAGAAAGCCGCATTTGTTCGATTCTGTCCCACTCTTTTTGAGTCAGATTTGTGAGAGTGAGATAGCTACCATAAAGAAAACTAAGTCGGTAGTCATCATCTTTGAGATAGAGAGTTTCCCGCTTTCCCGGTGGTTGTTGGTCAATAAAGCAAAAAGGGCAGCGATTGTTACACTGAATTAGTCCGTCGAAGAGGGCTGTTTCAAATTCTACGCCCAAGTCTTCGTCATACTCTTTTTCTATTTCTAACTTGTGACTTTTGCCTTTACTGTCTAATACTTCTAGTTCGAGAAATTCATCGGCGCACAGGAATTGATAGTCGATCAAGTCGCGGGGTTTTTGGCCGTTGACGGCGACGATTGAGTCTCCTGGTTCAAATCCCATTTCCGCGCAGATGCTGTCGGGGATAACTTTGGTGATTAGGGCTGGCCTGGTTGATAAGTCGCTCATATTTATTAGTTATTTGTTATTTGTTATTTGTTATTAGTGGAACTCTATTACACTTGTTTTGAGTTTATAAAACTTAGGCTATTTTATCGCCAACTATGACAGCGATTGGAACCGCATAATGAATTTCCTCGCCTCGAAAATGCGCGCCAATTCCGAGACTATCAACACCAATATCCTCTGTAAAAATTTCTCTGATTTTCTGGTCATCGCCGGGGTTGGGAAAAGAAGCAGCTAACTGTTGTTCTAGCCCAAGTTCTACCTTGTAAAAAGCCAATTTAACATTTTGAAGATTGGCATCTGCGACTAATTTTGGAAACTCTTCCAGAGTCAAGGCGCGAGTATGAGAGGGATCGCGCAACTTCTCAATCCGGTCATAAGCATTCACTTTATCCGCTGGCAAAGCAACATCAGCAATGAGGATTCGACCACCTGGACGACATACGCGAACCATCTCTGATAGAACAACATCTGGCTGCAAAAAATGATGGAAAGCGTAACGACTCAGAACAACAGAAAAAGTAGCATCGGGAAATGGTAGTGTTTCAATATCTCCTTGTTGCCAGGATAGATTAATCAAGTTTTTCTGTTGGGCCAGAATCTGGGCTTGTTCGAGCATCGCTGGTGTGATATCAATGCCAGTAACGTGACTGGCAACTTCCGCAAAAGCACAACTAACAATACCTGAACCGCAAGCAACATCTAGAACTGTGTCTTTGTCAGATACACTCGCCATTTCTCTCAGCAGGTACAGAGACTCTTGATTTGTGTGAGCGTACAATTTAGAGAAGGGAATTGCCTGACGAGTGAACTGGTCGATGATGGATTCCTGATGTGCGGTCATAGTTTAGGATGTGGCTAGCGGAGAATGTTTACAGTTTAACTTGTCTAGGCTGAATTGGGCGATCGGGCAATTTGCCCTTTGTTTTCACCAGGGACTCATTTCCTCTGGCATCTTTTTAATGTTGTTTTGCTGTACCTGTCAGCAAGAAGCCTGCTCTTAAATTGGTCAGAGCGAGTAAAAAATTAAAACTCAAAGTAATATATCGCGCATACTCCCTCTCAGGTTCCTACGATCGCATACCACAAACTCACCATCAGGCACAAACTCGCTAAATGTTGTGGAATCAAAGATTTAATTGAGCGCTTAGCAATTTTTTGAGTCACAAATATTGTCACTAATAATGATACAATCAAAGTTAAACCTTGCAAGAAACTAATCACCGCTGGATCGGCAATAAAACTCGGTAAATCGTCTCTAATTTGTCCGAAAGTGGCAAAAGTTACGGGAATCACTCGACCGCCTTCCTGCAAACCCAATCGCCAATAGTGAGCCAAACTACCGCCCCAGACTAAGGGTAAATAACCGTAGGCGAGAGAGACAAATGAGAGGGGTTTGTAGGTGGTAAATGGCATGGTTTCTGCTTGTCCCAATCGATAAATTGCCTGCATGATTGCGTAGGCCATTATGGGAATCATCGGCGGGATAATTAACACTGCGATCGACAGTCCTAAATGAGGTAAAAATTGCTCTAAATTGATGCCCAGCCCCAACCAACTATTTATCTCCGGCAAGCGATGCAGATAAATACCGCCTAATAATAGAAATAACAGGGCAACTTCATAACTGTGAGGAACGTGGGTAGTCCATAATTCGATGCCGGGAGGGCGCAGATTTAATTCTACCGATCTATGCGGACAAGCTTTCAAGCAAGTCATGCACAACACGCAATCTTTATTATCGGTTAATTGGGCGGGATGGGAATAAATCGGACAGCCATTAGTAGTTAATCCTTCCCCCAAGCCGGGGCCGCCTTTGTAACATTGGTAGGTGCTGCATTCCGCCGCGCAGGTTCCTTGTTGGGCGCGAAGTTCGATAATTGAGAGTTTAGCAAATAATCCATTCATTCCCCCAATCGGGCATAAATAACGACACCAAAATCGCCTCTCGAAGATTAGGGAAAAAATTACCGCCCCGGCGGTGATGAGCAACAACAAACAACTGGATAAATAGGCGGTATTTTCTAAATTCCACAACTCTTCCCACAGAAATATCAGAGTAAATAGTCCAAATAGAAACCAGCCACCCCATTTCTCGGCTTGTTGGCGCGGCCATTTATTGAGAGTTCGAGGGAAAATTTTTAGCGATAGTTTTTGGACGATTTCCCCATAAATCATAAAAGGGCAAAAAGCACACCACAATCGCCCGATGATGGGGAATAATAATAAAATTAACGGCCACCACCACGCCCAAAAGATATTTAGGGCAAAATTATGTTGTCGATCTTGGGGAGCAACAAACAGGATAATTACCACCAATGCAAATACCCAACTGGTAAACCAATAATTCACGCGATCGGGATACCAATCGCTCCGTAAAAATTGCCGAAATTTTGGATAAATATTTAATAAATTCAGCCGAAACTTTTGTTTTTTCGCCGCCTGGGCCCAAAACACTTCTTCCGTTAATACCTGACTCCCCTGTGCTTGAACTAAGGCGCGATCGACCATTCCCTGCAATTCCTGCAAATTACCTGGAAAATCGTAGGCTTGTAAGCGGCGAATTGCTTCCGGTGTAACTTGGGGCTTGACTAATTTCTTTTTGCGACCAATGATATTGAGATAATAGTTGACTTGTGCCTCTAAATCTGTTTTTCGCACCCGCAAGGATGGGACTTTAATCTTGTGTTGTGTCAGCTTATCTAGCTTGGGCTGCACAATTTCTGAGATTAAAATTATCCGGGCTTTACTAGGACGCGGTGGTCGCGGTATTTGTCCTTCCTTGACAACTGGCGTATAGGTTCCATCGGTTAATAATTGCTGAATTTGGGGGCATAATTCAGCGGGTAATTCTTGCACGTCATTTAAAATTAACGTTCCTTCTCCCAACCATTCCAACAGCCCCGGTTTGCCGCCCAACCGCCCGAATAATTCCGCTCCATTGCTCTGAAGTAAAGCACTTTTAATCTGAATAATTGGCTCGTTGCGGCGATGGGAACCGAAATGAATTAAAGCAGCTAAATTATCCTTTTCTAAACCAGGTTCGCCAGAGATTAATACCGATCGGCTGTCACTCGATGCCGTGCGAATTTGTTGGCGCAATTTCACTGCATAACGACTATTGCCAATGACTCCCCGTCTCGCCCTAGGTACTAGATAGCTGCGGAGGGCATTTTGACGCTCGCGTTCGTAGGCGATTTCTGCTTCTAACTGTTCTAATTTCGCTGCCAAGCGTTGAGCGTAGGCTTCGGTAATGCGTGGATATCTTTTTAGCAAACCACGCCAGCGATCGGCACTAATTACCCAAAATTGACACTCTGTCCGAGCAATAATTCGACTATCCGCAGGTTGCGATCGTTGAACGGCCGATAAATTGACGATCGCCCCCGGTAATAAACTACTCGCCCACATTAAACCCGGTTGTTTGCTGCGGTATCGATCGGCCTGTCCTCGTTCTAGGATATAGAGATTAGTGACGGGCGTATCTTCTATTACCACTCGAAATCCAGGGGGAAAAGTTGTCATCTCCATTTCACCCGCGATCGCCTGTAAAATCTCGCGGGATAATATGCCTAATTCGGTGCTCGATTCGAGCCAGTTAACTAATGTTTCGGTAGACATCGCTTAGCGTCGGCGACAGCCGAATCGTGGTGGTTGGTGTAGGATATATATTTTTGTGCTACATCAATATTAACTGCTGGGAACGACTAGCATTTTGAGTTTGAGTGTGGTGTTAATTTTCTGTCTTCAGCATAGCCGATCGACACTCCCCGCTCTAATATATTTTTTGCACGTCCTCCTGCAATCCTCACCTTAAAGGTATTCCCGATCGCGCGAGGCTGCCATCCAAGTTGCACTGCTTGCCTTATCCATTGTGCTGCATCAGAGGGTGTTACTGGTTTCACTTCGTTAGTTGCAGTGAAACCTTGAGGATGAGGTCGATCGGTGAGGATAACTAATACCATTTCTCTAAAATCGTGCAACACTCTTCGACCCCCCCTAGCCCCCCCTTGCTAAGGGGGGGGACAAGAATACTGTTGCATTCTTTTGTAAAATTGGTATAACACCGAACCCGGTTCTTCAGCGTGTTGGACAGCAACATGAAGATTTCCGCCAGCGAAGCATTCTTGCGTATAAGTAGCTTGTCTTCGGATTAGCCAGATGAAAGGCTCCCCATCAACAATTATTTTTCTGGTTCCTTTTTTCGGTATTGACATATTTTGCTAAGGTCGATCGCCTTTAGAATCAGGATAAGTTCTGGGTTGTGAATTTAGCTTGGCTGTGAGAGGATGTATCAAAAATATGTATTTATGAAACTCAAAATTTTGACTGGTTCCTGACAGGCTTAGTTGTTTTTGCCAGCACAACACCGCTCTTTTGTCAACCCAGCCGTGCGGGAAATAATCGCTTTTGTTGCGATACTCTTCCATATATTAGCACTGGGATTCTGAACGGAGAACCCGTTTTAAATCTGATACTATTGTTCCCACAATTCCGGGAGCGATAAAGAAGGACATCGCTACACCAATGCTAGCAGCAGGAACCAGCATAATTAGCGCTAATTGTGCATTTTGGCGCTCGCTGTCTTCGGGCATTCTACCTCCTTCACCGCGACGCTCACTTTGAGTTAAAAGCTAACAGCTTGTCAGCTATTAATAAGCTTTTTATGAACGGGTTCTTCGGCCCGTTCCACAAGAAAATTTACTCTTTGTGGAACAGGCATCTTGCCTGTTCTTGTTTTGTGGAACAGGCATCTTGCCTGTCCTTGTAATTATAACAACCTACGCATTTTTCACTGCCCCACCTGCGATCGCCGTTAAAATGGCTACGCCAAAAGCTAGCCGATACAACACAAATATCCACGTCTTTTGAGTTTGCAGGAACTTCATTAGCCACGCGATCGACAAATAAGAAAACACAAATGCCGAAATCGTTCCGACTATCAAAGCTGCAACTCCAGCATCGCCGATTCCTTGTCCCAAATCACCCTTTAATTCCACTAATCCAGCCAGAGTAATTGCCGGAATTCCCAATAAAAAAGAAAACCGCGCGGCGGCGGGTCTTTCCAATCCCATGAACAATCCTGCTGTTAGAGTGGAACCCGATCGCGAACACCCCGGAATCAATGCGATTGCTTGAGCTAATCCCATCAAAATACCGTCTTGAACAGTTAACTTTTCATAAGTGCGATTGCGTTTGCCAATTTTTTCTGCTGTTGCTAACAGTAGCGACATGACGATCGAAGCAATAGCAATGCTGGCCAAACTCCTGAGTGGCGAGTTGTCAAAATCTGGAACCAATGCCTTGATTAGCAGCCCAAAAAATACTATAGGTATTGTTCCCAAAACCAGTCCCACCGCCATTTGAAACTCATGCGATTTGTAGTTGCGCTGCACCAGGGCTTCTACTGCACCAACAGTTATATTTGTCAAGTCTTTCCAGAAATACCAAAGCACTGCGACAATGCTGCCCAACTGAATAACAGCAGTATAAGCAACCCCGGGATCGCCCCATCCCAGGGCGATCGGCACTACCTTTAAATGAGCGCTGCTGCTGATGGGCAAAAACTCTGTTAATCCTTGTACAATTCCTAAAACAAGGGCCTGCACCAGATTAATTTGAGCAGACCCGGAAACATCAGCAGCGGGTGTTTGGGCGAGGAGTGCGTCAAGCAAAGCTATCATTAGTTGTAAATTCCCAGTTGTCAGTTTCTAGTAATCAGTTGAATTTAATATCTTGCACCCTTCTGGGAAGCTAGAAGCCCACCCCACCACAAATAAATTTTATTGTGGCGCGGACAGTTCCACTCCGCCCCTGAAAAGCCGATCGCAAATAGTGATTTTCGGCCTGTAGAATCGCCTTGTCGATCGCCACTATCAGCAATTTACGATCATCGACCCGAAACTACTTTAACCTACTCAACAACATTTGCCTACATTTTGCTGATAAACTTAGGAAAGTTTTTGCATCTGATTTCGCTTTCGTTACAGCAACTGCCCACAACCTATGATATTTCCTGAGAACAAAAATTCAATTGTTACTGCTGCTTCTGGCATCCGCTGGCTGAGGCGAATCTTGTCAGCCAGTCTTTTAACAGTGGCGATCGCACTTAGCTTGATACTGCTAACCGGCACGCCACCCGCCTTAGCAACTCTCACCGACGATCGCTTTGACGGTACAATCTTTGCCCTCTACGCCGGCAACGGTTCCCTAGTTCCTCCTAAAGTCAAGATTGCAGATTCTTTCAAACGCCATAAACCTGTACTATTGGTTTTTTACACTGATGATAGCAGCGACTCCAAGCAATACGCGATAGTCGTCTCTCAACTCCAAGAATTTTACGGCCGCGAAGCCGATTTTATCCCCGTAACAATTGACTCTTTGCCTCCACAACCGTCACCAGAAATCACGGAACCAAGTCATTATTACGAGGGTTTCGTCCCTCAAACTGTCATCCTAGACCAATCGGGAAAAGTAGTTTTTAATGAGAAAGGACAAATACCTTTTGAACAGGTAGATGATGCTTTTCGGAAAGTATTTGATTTGCTGCCCAGAGCAAAATCAGTCCCGCTAAAACGCCGTGTTGTGAACGAACTCAACGTCGAATTGTCGAAGTAAAATATTGCAATAGAGGACACGGCAGTGCCGTGCCCCTACCCGGATTAATTGTATGGAAACTGCACGGCTGTGTCCTGATTATGGGTAAAATTAATTCCAATAGTATCGGATTTGATATAACAGCTATTCAATCAATTCAATATCAAAAATGCAGTCAGTAATCAAAGTTTTATTAATGGCAGTTTTGACTGTGTTGTTAGTTTTAGAAACAGCAGAAATCGGGCGATCGATAATTAGCGCTTTTCCTGACAGCAGTTCCCGCAAACCTTTAGCTTTAAATCAATATACAGGTGTCGCCTATCTCGATTCCGCTTCCTGTACTGGTTCGTTGCTAACGGGAGGGTTGTACCTTCTCACGGCGGCCCACTGTCTGAATGAAGGCGGAGTTAAGGTTCCTGCTGAAACGGCAATTAAAGCAATTTTTAAATTGCCTAGGGGTGAAGTTAGCATCCCCGTTAGCAAATATTATATCCATCCGGGCTGGACTGGTTACGAATCGGAAGTTGGCAACGATATTGCTATTTTAAAGCTGAAAAGGATCGCGCCGCCAAGGATAGAACAGTACGAGATAAATAGAAACAAAAATGAAGTCGGGAAAGTATTGACAAAAGTTGGATACGGGTATACAGGTTTAGGTGCAAAGGGACAAGATGAAAATTCTAATTCTGAGGCCAAAAGATATAGCGGACAGAATCGGTATGATGCTTTAATTGATGTTTTGAAAGATGCTACAGAATCAGATATGTCGGAATTGGTTGTGGGAAGTCAATTAATATTTGATTTTGATGCGGGAACTAGCGAACACGATGCTTTGGGGAGGCATTTTCCGAGATTGCGCGATCGAGGTTTGGGGAAAAATGAGATAGCTACGGCTAGCGGAGATTCCGGCGGGCCTTCGTTTGTCGAGGGCAAGATTGCGGGGATTAGTTCTTGGGGTTATAGCGATCGGGGATTTTTCAAAACAAACATCGCCGATATTGATAAAATTGACGACAATGGCAGTTTCGGGGAAATTTCCGGCGACACGCGGGTATCGTTTTATGCTAATTGGATTGACAAGATGACCCAAAATCCATCCTAGGATTTTTTAAAATTTCTACTAAATAAAAAGCTTAGCGCCTTAACGCTACGCTGCCAACAATTAATAAGTTTTATCAATTATATCACGATCGTTTCAATCCCTCAAGTGTCAGGCAAAATAGATCAGAACCGTTTAACTTCAAATCATGACCAAAACCTTAATTCCCGTAATTCTCGCCGGCGGTAAAGGCGAACGCTTCTGGCCCCTCAGCCGCAAGCAGCGCCCCAAGCAGTTTTTGAGTCTCGACGGTAGCGGCAAGAGTTTGCTGCAAGCTACAGCAGAAAGACTATTAACATTAGGTAACGGCTGGGACGATTTATGGGTGGTAACGTCGGAAATGTTGGCTGCGGGAGTCCGGGAACAGTTGCCACTTTTACCCCCGGAAAATTTGCTGGCGGAACCGGAGGGCCGGGATACTGCGCCTGCGGTGGCTTGGACTGCTATAGAAACTGCCAAGCGTTACGGTGAGGATGCGGTAGTGGGTTTTTTCCCGGCGGATCACTGGATTGGGGAACCACAGGAGTTTGTCAAGACTTTGGAAGCGGCGGCCGAGTTGGCGAAAAATCAGGATGCGATCGCCACTTTGGGAGTAAAACCGAGTTATGCTTCCACCGGCTACGGCTACATCGAACAAGGTGAGGAAATTGGCAGTTTTGCCGGTTTTCCGGCCTATCGGGTGGCGAGATTTACCGAAAAGCCCGATCGCACCACTGCTGAGGAATTTGTAGCCAGCGGCAAGTTTAGTTGGAATGGCGGAATTTTTGTATTTCGAGTCGGAACTGTCTTGACAGAATTGCGAAATCATGTACCGGAAATGATGGCAGCTTTGGAAACAAAAGGCGCGCAGGCTTACTCGGAATTACCCAAAATTAGCATCGATTACGCGCTGATGGAGAAGACGCAAAAAGCCTGTGTTCTGCCCGTAGGCTTTAGCTGGGACGATTTGGGAGATTGGAATGCGATCGGCCGTTTGCTGCAAGGAGATAAGCCGAATGTCGAATTAGCAAAACACGTCGGAATTGATACGAAAGGCGGCATTTTTTATGCAGCAGATGAGAATGAAGTCATTGTTACTATTGGTTTAGAAGATGTGGTAGTTGTCAGAGATGGGAATGTGACTTTGATTGTGAAAAAGGACAGGACGCAGGAGATTAAACAGGTAATCAAGGTATTGGGAGAAGATGAAAAATTGAAAGATTTATTGTAAGCAACCGAGGACACGGCATTGCCGTGTCCCTACCCCAAAATAATGATTAATTATAGGGAAACGGCACTGGCGTGTCTTGATTTCTAAAGCTGAGTGCAACTTGTAGCCGCCGCCTGTTGCTGGATCAGTCTAGCCGTTTTACCAACAGGTTGGGCAACTGTTAAATTCGATGTCACTGGCCGCTGAGCCAACAACTGAGATGGTGGCTCTAAACTGATATTTTTAGGCTGTTTCTCTGCCCTTTTCGTCGAAAATTGCGGTGCTGATTGCACAAACTTTTCGATCGGAATTCCCCAACTCGATCGCACCATTAACTCCCCCATTGGTTCACAGGGTTTCGATCCGTCCTGAAACACATACAAAAAAGTCAAGAATAAATCCAACGAGCTGACAGCGATTCCGGCTTTGTTAGAACTGCTGGCAATTGAAGGAAGCATAATAACTATCGATGCTTCGGGATGCCAAAAAGAGATAACATCGTTGAGCAGCAAGAATAAAGGAGATTATATTTTAGCGCTAAAAGGGAATCAAAAACTGCTTCACCAGGATGTAAAGAATAGGGTTGAATTGGCTCAAAAAGAAGATTTTATAGGCATAAAATATAGCTATTGCTAACAAGTAGAAGGGGACATCATCGACCATAGAAAAGACCGATTTGGACAGTAGATATGTCTGAGATACCACCGCTTCACAATGAATCATTATGGACAGAATTAAAAACAATTGTGATGGTAGTGAGCGACGTTTGTGGAATAAAACCACCACTGAAGTTCGCTTTTATTTGAGTAGTTTAGACAGTAATGCTGAAAAAATCGCTCTAGCAATTCGCAGTCATTGAGGCATGAAAAATAGCTTACATTGGACATTAGATGTGACATTTTCGCTCAGACAAGAGTCGGATTCGCAAAGATCATTCTCCCGAAAATTTTGCTTTGCTACGTCGCGAGTGGTGTTAATTTACCGAAACGAGAAAAAACGTTTAAAGGAAGTTTAAAAATGAAACGATATCTGGCCGGAATGGATCATAATTATTTAGCCCAAATTTTAGAAGCTGCCAGTTAAAATTCGACAAGTCAACCACATTCCCCATCTCAATTAATTTGGCTTGGAAACTTCAGGTTTTTCAAGCTCGGTTTCAACCTGTTAATTGCATCAGATTTAAGAGTTTTAAGAAGAGTTTTGTGAGCAGATTTAGCGATGCACAAATATGATTTTCTGTCAATTTATTTTAGATGCGTTTACCCTGTTAACTCCATGCTCATAGATATGAGGTAAATCAGTTTCAGGATCGACATAAAAGCGCCAATTCATACACTAATTATTTTTGTTAAACAGATGAACCCAAATATAAGATACCACAAAAACTCGCTTAGCACGGTTTATGGACATGAGGCTGCTATAAGTTTAGCGTTCTGGTATAATTATGTTGGTGTGTCACTTACTCATTAACGCCAAACATAAAGTAATGGGTTAAATCTATGAACAAGCCAAGTATAAAATACATTAAAATATGTCATCACTAATCTTAACTCGAATCTTTCTGGCAACCGCAGCCATTTTCGGAGGTTTATCCGTTGCAGGCGGTGCTTTTGCCTCCCACGCTTTGAAAAATCAATTGACCGATCGAGCTTTAGCAATTTTTGAGACCGGTGCCCGCTATCAAATGTACCATGCCCTGGCTCTATTACTCGTCGGTTTACTCTTGAGCCGCGCCCAAGAGTCTCAAATCTTGTTTGCAGTGGCTGGATGGGCTTTTATTGCCGGCACTATCATCTTTTCAGGCAGTTTGTACGCCCTGAGTTTGACTGACATCAAATGGCTAGGTGCAATTACGCCGCTGGGGGGAGTTGCTTTTATTGTTGGTTGGGGATGTTTGGCAGTCGCAGCTTGGAGTTTTAAATAGAGATTGGCAATTCCCAATGCCAAATCCCTCCGCGAGAGTTCCGCTTTTTGACCCCATGCCCTATGCCCTATGCCCTATGCCCTATGCCCCATTCCCTAATTATCAAACACGTCCCTGGAAAACATCTCTGTCAAAGTACGCAAGTAAGGTACAAATACCGTTAAATCTTCAGCAGGAAGCCGCTCGCATATTTCCCAAAATAAAATCAGCAGCATATCCTGCACTAACTCCCAACTTACATGAAGTTTCGGATACAACATCACGCAAATTGGAAACAATTCTTGCTGTACCGGGCGAATGCTATCTTCCAAAACGCACCAGCACAAATAGCTTTGAAAAATCTCGACATCACGGATACCAGAAATTTTTACCTCGCGATCGCTCAAATAGCCGCTGCTGCTGCGGTATCCTTGATGCTGGGCACTAGCTCGATCGTACACTGCACTAGCAATCTGAGTCGTGTGCTGCAACAAATGCTGAACGGCTAATAGAGCTCTTGAATTCAGGGGCTGATTCGCCGCCGCCTCGTTAATCTCTCCGTAGGGAATGTGTAGGTAGTCGTCTATAACTTTTAAGTATGGTGCAACTTCTGCTCTCTCTGACTCCGAAAGACATCCTAACAAAATTTTGCTAATGTATTGAAACTCCACCGTCACAAATCCCAGCACTAACGGATCTGTCTCTGAGTATTTTCGCCTCACTTTGATAAGATCTTTTCCCACCAGCACTGACAAGCGGAAAACAGGTTCTCTATCAGCATAAGCGTCTATTGCTTTCCGATATAAGGTGCGAGAATCGGCAGCAATTTCTAAAGAATTAATTAAGCTTGCATCGATCGCGTGTCGCTGTATTTGTTCCCCTAAAAGAGCTTCTACTCTACTCCAAGCTATCTCGCTGGCTAATTTCAGGGTATCTGTCAATTTGTCAACTATTTGGGATCTATTTCCCTCAAAATTAGTTAAATCGAGGCTTGGGAGAATTTGGCGTGGCGCTTGGTTCTCTCGTCCCGCCACTGTACTGTAATATTTTTTTGCCCAGCTAACTGCGAAGGAAGAAACGCTGACACCTTTATCTTTTGGGAGTTTGTCAGTGTCCGATCCGGTAATACCTTGGGACGCCTGACTTGCGCCCTGTTGAAGTTGGTCGGCTGCTGGTAAAGATTTTGAAGATATTTGTGAAATACCCGTCATAATAAACCTGGTTTTTTGATTAATTCGCACCCGATCTATTCCCCTAATTTTTAACTTTATTAACTACAATTTTCTGCATTTGTACGCTGACAGTCATCAGCTATTACGCTTAAAGCTATAAGTCATTTTGCTTGACTGCCTGCATCTTTTATAAGCTGCACGTTAATAACATTATTGATTGTGCGCTCGATCACCATCACCCTGTGATCGCGACCCTAATCTATTTTTTTACCTATAAAGAAGACGGGAAATAAATTTAAGTTGTCTTAAAGTCTGACAATTAAAGTCAAATCTGCCTCAAAAAAACTGCTGCTTGGAATACTTTATCTTTGTTTTGGAGCGCTTTGGTCGATCGCCCTAATTTCTTAAAGAAGCTAGGCTACAGCACGATCTAGCTATGACTTTGGTTAATTTATTTCTATAGCTGAATTAGAAATGTATTTTAAGTGTGGCGATTGTTAAGAAACCCTAACAAATTTAAAGATCGGCTTTTCTAAATAAAAAATTAAATTTAAGATGAGAATCAGATTTATGTGCATTTCGTTAATGCCATTGCCAGGGCCGTTTTTTGCGATCAGTTGTTTAGCTTCCCCGTGAAGCGAAGCTATCCCGTAGGGAATCGCGCGCAATTGATCGTCGTCCATTCGATCGGCAAACTACCCTTCAAAAGCGGAATTAGCGACTGACTAGCCCCATCCCTCCCACATTTTGCCAACTCTGACTGGTTCGAGTCCTCTGCCGGAGGCCGAAGCCTGCCCCTACAGCGATAGGATGAGGTTGATGCGGGCCCCACGGGCGATCGCTCCTCAAAAACAGCACTGTCAGTAGGTCTTTAAGGCTATGGCTTCGGGTAGGATTAGTAGGACGAGAGGAAGTGGATAAAATGAGCGCTAGCAGCAATTCAACAGAAATTAAGTTCGGAACCGATGGGTGGCGGGGACTGATTGCCCATGACTTTACTTTTGCCAACGTGCGAAAAGTCACCCGGGCGATCGCCAGTTACCTAGAAACCGCTTACACCAAAGACCGCCCAGTTCTAGTCTCCTACGATACCCGCTTTCTGGCAGACGAGTTCGCCCGCACCTCAGCGGAAGTATTGGCAGATTTGGGATGGACGGTGAAAGTGGTCGATCGAGATTGCCCCACACCAGTCATCGCCTACAGCGCCAAGCATCTCAACTCTGCAGGAGCCCTGATGTTCACGGCTTCGCACAATCCCGCACCTTACTGCGGCATCAAATACATCCCCGACTACGCGGGGCCGGCAACCCCGGAAATTACTGATACAATTGTGGCAAATATTGCTGGTGCTTCTGATGCCCCAGCCAAAGGCAGCCATAACGATAAAATTTCCACTTTTGACCCGAAACCCGAATATCTGAAGTTTCTTTATACTTTGATCGATGTGGAGCGGATTCGCTCTGCTAAGTTGAAGGTGAAATACGACGCTCTCTACTCGACTTCTCGCGGCTATCTCGACGGCGTTTTGGAACACTGCGGCTGCGATGTCGAAAGTTTTCACACCTACCGCGATGTGCTGTTTGGTGGTGGAATGCCCGAACCCAAGGGGGAACAGTTAGTTGAGTTGGTGGAAGCTGTTAAGAAGGATTCGGCGGATTTGGGTTTAGCTACCGATGGTGACAGCGATCGCTTTGGTATTGTTGACGAGTTGGGAAATGTCTTGACTCCAAACACCGTCCTGTTGCTGCTGGCGCGTCACTTGGTTAAGAATAAAGGATTGACTGGGGCGATCGTCCGTACAGTCGCAACTACCCACTTGCTGGACAATTTAGCCGCCAAGTACGGTTTAACAATCTACGAAACCGCAGTCGGTTTTAAATATATCGGCGAAAAAATGCGGGAAACTGCGGTGCTCATCGGTGGCGAAGAATCTGGCGGTTTGAGCGTTTTGGGTCACATTCCCGAAAAAGACGGGATTTTGGCTGATATGCTAGTTGCTGAGGCGATCGCCTATGAAGGCAAACCGCTTTCTCAGCTAGTCGAAGAAGCCATTAAAGAAGCCAACGGCCCCCTGTACAACAAACGTTTGGACTTGCACCTAGAAGAAGCCCACAAAGCAGCAGTTTTGGCATCTTTTACCAAGAATCCCCCCACAGAAGTAGCAGGTATCGGCGTTAAGGAAATCGGCCGCAAAGACGGAATTAAACTTTATCTGGAAGACGGCGGCTGGGTACTGCTGCGGCCTTCGGGAACCGAACCCTTGATGCGCGTTTACATGGAAACCAATTCTGTGGAAAAAGAAACCAAAGTTGCTGAATACATGGAAAAGGTAATTTCTCAGTTAGAACCTGTTTAAATTTCTACCTATTCCAACGGGGGTTTTTCCCGTAGCGCTTGGGATTGTGAGGTGCGCTTCGGCGCACCTTACGTAACGTATTTTTGATAACTGCTGGGCCAATTATATATTTGCAATACACTTGGATTTGTTTAAGCTTGGGAAGTGTAAATTTATTTATGTTTGTTAAATTTTTAATTAATTTAAAAAAATTCTCTATTTTTTCCGCATCTACTTGACTTTTCCCCTAATCTTATTGTATATTATTAAATAATGGGATGTTTGCACAAATAAAAATTTTACACATATTTCAAATATAAAATAATTATATAGCGGTTATCAAAAAAGTGAGGTATGCCCTATGCCCTATGCCCTATGCCCTATGCCCTATGCCCTATACCCTATGCCCATGAGTACCTCATCTTTCTGAGAAAGGCTATACAAGTTAAATTACTAGCCTGTCAACCCGTTTATGAAAACAATTCCTCTGCTCGCCATTAGTTTTTTAGTAGCAATTTTAGTCAGCGCGATCGGCATTATCTCAGTCCAGAACGCCGCTCCAGTATCCTTAAACTTTATCTTTTTTCAATCGATACAAATGCCCGTAGGGGTAGTATTGGCAATGAGCCTGAGTGCAGGACTTATCGGAGGTGCGCTACTGCAACCGCTGTGGAACCTTTCAGATTCCAAAAACTCGCGTCCTAAATTTCAGGCAAATCCAGAAGAATCCGACACCATACAATATTAAATAGATTTGATCCCTTAGAGCGAATATACCTGACCGTCAATCAGCAGCCGAGTAATTCCCTTAGCTCGCAAATAAGGTGCTGTTTTTTGCAGCATACTGCTGTCAGGAATCTTGAAAACCCTTTGATTGCGAGTAGCAAATCGGCGGGCCACTCGGTGATTGTCAAACACTGCCAGGGTTTTCTCGCGAATTTCCGCCGCCGGAATTTGACCCAGTTCGCCAAAAGCTTTTAGAGGTCTGGTGATTAACTCTGCCGCCCGATCGACCACTAAATAGCAAATTTTGGGCAGAGATGCTTCGCTTAAAGGCAAAACTTGAATCAGTCCTGTACCCCGAAGCTCGATAGACTCACCCGACGATAGTGAACCCAGCAGACTGCCTTCAAACAGAGAGTCTTCATCCTCTACATCTTCGTCGAAGTCGTCATCTAAATCGTCTTCATCATCCTCATCATCCTCCTCATCCTCGTCGTCGTCCTCGAAATCCCTAAAGTCTTCACCTGCCAGCAGCCCTTCTGCTGGCAGCATTGCCTTTAGTTCACCAGTCACAACAGCGCGGTGGCTTCGATCGGCAATATTGGCTGCTGGGGCATCTGGCACATCAGAAACATCCAAATCCGACTCTATATTCTCTCGAATTTCGAGTTCTGCAACTGGTTCAGGGACTGCTCCAGAACGCTTTCGGATCGTCGGTCTCGAATTTGAGGCTGACGGCAGGACAGGGACTGACTCCGACAGGGGAACAGCTACAGGATCAATTTCGCCATCTGCCGACGACTCAGTAGTCGCCTCTGTCGGTTCAGAAACACTTGTGCGATCGGACAAACGCTTTTGTTTTTGCTGCACTAGAAATTCGTATTCCGGCTCCGACAAAGCACCCTGAAGGATACGCCTTACAGTCGAACTGCTCACTCCGTAGCGCTTTGCCAGAGTGATAGTATTCTCGTTTGACTGTCGGTACAGCCTGATGAGTTCGCGTTTATCGGAATCGGAGAGTTTTGTAGGCGTCATGCCAAGTTTTCCAGCAAAAAGACGTAAAAAGACGCAGGCTAGCAGTCAGCGAACTGTGATTTTTCATCTTCGATTTCAAGCTCAGAGATGCCGACAAGGGCAAAAAAGCTTTCGCGGCCCATCCCTTGCCAAAGCAACCCTAATCTCAAATCGCTAGGCTGCGCGACGACTGCGCCTGCTCTGGCGAGAACGGGTTGAGATGTCATGTTCCAAGATAGCTCCAATCCCAAACAGGATGGCACTGAAAACAAAAAAGACTTCCAGCAAACTGCCGCTTTGATAACTACCCTCAGCCTGAGTATCGCGCCATTTAAAGTACATATCTGCGATGTAAAGCGAAAAAGTTGCAGCCGCAATCATTCTCCAAGATTGGGAAAAACGTCCTCCCCAAAACGCCAGCAGCAATGCAGTAGCAATAATCAGCAGAAAAACGTCCCCAACGATGTAAAACAAATTGATTGCGTTTTTGTGAGGCGCCAGTTGCTTGTCAAGTGCCATCACCCATCCCGGAGCTTTGATTTCTGCTTCTGCTTCTGCTTCTTCGAGTGCGGATGCAGGATCAGTCGCTGCTGCTCCTTTTGCCTGTATCTTGGACGAATTGTCCAAATCAGGCGCTATTCCTGTGGCAGCCGTTGCTGGTGCAGATGTCACTACTTCTTCTTGAGTGGCTGCCGGAGCCATTCCTAGCTGGGCCCTCCAAGAGTCAGGTGCAGCAACCCAAATAGCTACAGCAATCCCGAAGGCTGCAATTCCCGCTAACAAAGCCCACTGCCAAATTTCTAGATTCAGCCGCTTGGAAGTCACAGCTACAACCATGCCCCCGATCAGGACCACATAGCTGCCCAGATAAAACGCATCTGCAGGAGACACGTCGGGATCTAACTCGAAATAGAGTTCCCAAATCCCGAACAGCACGCCACCTATGAAATAAAACAGCATCCCCAGACCTATGCCCAGCCAGACGTTGCGCCCGCTGACCATGTGCGGGCTTTGCCAGTTTCTAAAACAGACTAAAGCCGCTCCGAAGTATGCTCCGCATTCAAAAATATAAGTGCCGATCGAGTACCAAAGAGGTAAACCCTCTTCTGCTGAGAGGGGGACGCTGAACAGCAAAAAGAACAGCAGCGCCATTACAGCCCAGACAATGCCCGCAATCACTAGGGTCTGAGCTGACAGTAAAGATGGAGATGTAGATGACTTTTCTGAAGTGCTACTCATAGGGATTCCACGAGACCTAACTAGCGGTTGAACGCACCCCATCTCAATCTTTGATTGTAGATGAGGATTCTTTCGCAAAAGAACCTTTGTCTGACGCTCCCGGAACAACTGGCGTCCGAGCGCGTGTCGTTGGGACTTTTGCCCTCGTACACTCTAGAAAGACTAAGCAAGAATAATATCTATTTACTAATTCAAGGAATTAGTAGTTAGTCGATCTTGTACCCGGAAATATAATGATAGAAATGCGGTATATGTCTCCACCCTTAAGGTTTTTACAGTACCAAATCTATCTCTAAAATTCTACCCTCAAAGGTTGAGGTATCGGTTTTTTTTGCTTTCCCACTCCCCTACTCATATCAATGATTCTGGGTGGGGACTGCGATCGAAACTTAGTTAAATTGCCAGACCATAGGTGGCATCCAAACCGAATCAACAATTTGGTTGGTCAATACAAGTTGGCCATCCAACCTGTATATCGCGTACCCCCTACAGTGCAATTATCTAAGCTCAATTATCTGGACCCAATTGTCTGAGCAATTGTCACAGATTTTCTATCCTGCGATCCACAACTTGTTGAGGGCTGATTGTTTCAGCCAATCTAGAAACTGAGTCCGATCCGGTGCTGGCATATCTTGCAGCACATCGCTTACTCCCTCCGCGAAGTCTGTATTGCCAAAATATGATTTACCCAAACGGTGCAGTTCTTGCAATAAGGTCTTGAGATGCTGCTCTTGCCAAGGAGGCACCTTGTGATTTTGCAAGGGACTAACGGTTAGCCAGTTTTTTATCGCATCAGGGGAGTCTGCCTGGGGGAAGTTTCCCTGCTGAAATACCTTGGCGATATCTTTCTGAAACGATGTGGCTTGCCTTGCGCCTAAGAGATCTTCTACATCGAAGTAAACAGCTTGGAGTAGCAGCAGACAAGCCTGCGCGAACAGTGGTGCTTTGGCTGCTTCATTCCCTGCCGGTTCTTCACCGGCAAGCTGATCTAAACGGACTTTTCCCCAGACGCTATATCTATCCGGCTCTTCTAGCAGAACACAGGCTTTGCCTCGGTTGTCGGTTAAGTCCCGCCACAAGGCTCTGGCGTCTTCTGCTTGCTTGCCGTTGAAGGCGCTGATCAGGCGAAAAGTCTGCCCCTGATAATTGAGAATGGGAATTTGTTGATCCCGTTTTGGGTGTTGAAAATTGGTTATTTCAACATCCTGCCGTTTCAGAATAAACATGACACTGCGATTTGACTCCTGTCATGGCCGAGGTGCTGTGCTTTTGACACTCCCCATGCCTAAAGGCGAAGGGATTCTTGATTCAGCGAGTCCACTTAAATTAGCAGGATTGCTCCCGATCACCCAGAGATGGTTCTCTTTTCAAGCGTTCCGATACTTTTTTGCTAACAAATGCTAACAAATATCTAAGCTGAGATTGTCTCTCAGCCTTGGCGTATAAATCAATGCACGAAGGAAAATCCCCCGCGCACAATTTACGACTGCTGTACTGGCAACGCTTGATTTTCGCGCTCGTGCCGAGCGGGCGATTGACTGTTTTGCTTTGATGCCATAGAGGAAGCTTATATAGAGGCTCCGTACCATCAGGGATTTTCACCTGAGTCTTTCAATCCTAGTTCTACCACATTTTTATCAAATATCAAGTCGAGCAGAATGTTGGCCAACATAACTCAATATCAGCAAAGTAGTCATTATGTCTCAACTCATACCTAAAATTAGGGGACGATCTCTGGTTTTTCGCTAATGCGGTCAGCGTTTTAGGCTTTGTCACTAGCGGATGTTAATCTAACCAATAGACATCGGAGAAAAAGCACCTGTGGCTCTTGTCCTGTCTGAGCTCCGTCTTAATTTGGGGAGAGATGCGATCGACCAAATAGTTGGGTTTCAACTCGACCTCTAAATACGTTACCCGAGCTCACGTCCTACCTAGTTTTGAGGGTAAATTTACAAGTGTGCTGTTTGCCGGTGAGTCCCTCCAGCTTGGGTGAGATAGAGGAAGAGGACGCACAGGCACTCTCATCACCTTGGTTTTTTTCCCGGCCATCGCGCTCCACGCCGTCTTTTTCTACATCAAAGCGGTTTCTGCGTAAGTCATCACATAATTTACTTGCTCGATCGCACACTGCACCTATACAATAATGTTGTTAGGAATTTTTGAGTTGGGTGCGTAACTCAGTTGGATAGAGTAGCTGCCTTCTAAGCAGCGAGCCGCAGGTTCAAGTCCTGCCGTACCCGTTACACAAATTTAATGATATCAAGGGTTTCAGCACTTTTATACCGCCAAGAAAAGAGAGGCTGAGATCTTATTTGCTTCGGATTTGTTTTGGATGCCCGAATCCGAAACAAATCCGAAGCAAAAGCCCCACCTGCCAAACTGGGCAAATCTGCCTGATTCTGGGCGATCGATACTGAGTATAGGTTTGACACAGCCGATGTGATATCATAAAAAGTCTATTGTGTCAATAGCCTAGATCCTGCGATGTTCAAACAGCACCAGCAGCAGGTTGTGGGCCGAGTAGCCCTCAGAGGTTATCCTTAGTAATCAGGCTAGTTTCCGACAGGTTTGGATATGTTCCCAACAACTCTATTTAATGTTCCCCAAAATTTAATGCTATTACTCGACCGCAGCGCGATCGACCGATTAAAGCCCCTATTGGCGCAAGCAACCGGAATGCCTATAGTTGCATCGGAAAATACGGCAACAATTGCGCTCGTATTGGTTGCTATGGGAATTCTGGGTTGGGGATTTTATCGCGCCAGACCTTTTGGCAAACTGGGAATTTTGGCTTGGTTGCAGTCTGTTGCGCTGATGAGTCCCTGGCTGCTGTTTTTTGGTTTGTTCGCCGCCGGAATTTACCTCAATCTAGTGGCGGTATTGTTGCTGCTAGTGGCATCGACGGGATTGTACATTTATCTGGGTCGGCAATTGCGTAAGGCTGCATCTGATACAGTGCTGCCGCGCCCGGATGCGACTGAGGTAAAGTCCCAAAGCGATGCTTTCTCTGCCCCTGAGTCGCAGCGACCACCAGGCCCAGAAACCATTAAGATCGTCACCTCGTCGCCTGCGAATAATGAATCAGAAATAATTCCCGTTCCAGTTGAAGACCTCAAGGCAATTAAAGGCATCTTTGGAATTGATACTTTCTTTGCCACAGAAACGATTCCTTATCAAGATGGGGTAATTCTCAAAGGTAATCTCCGGGGAGACCCAGAACAAGTACACTCACGTTTGACGGCAAGTTTGGAAGAAAGATTAAACGATCGCTACCGCCTATTTTTAGTAGAAAATCAGGACGACAAGCCCGTAGTTATTATCTTGCCCAGCACCAACGACCCGCAGCCAACAACCGTGTATCAAAAAATCCTAGCAGTCGTGCTGCTGCTGGCAACAATTGCTACTAGCTTAGAGACAGGCGGTTTGCTGCTAGGTTTCGATTTCTTTAGCTCGCCGGCTAGATATCTAGAAGTTATGCCAATTGCAGCGGGAATTTGGGCGGTTTTAGGCTCTGGGGAAATTGCTCGCAGAGTGCTGGCAAATCGGTACAAGGTTGGCTTGAGTTGGCCATTTTTTATACCAACTTTGCAGATAGGTTGTTTTGGAGCGATCGACCGTTTTGAGTCGCTGCTGCCCAACCGTAAAGTTTTGTTTGACATCGCTTTTGCCGGGTCAGCGGCTGGGGGAATAGTTTCTGTGCTAATGCTGGTAACGGGTTTGCTGCTGTCTCACCCCGGCAGTTTGTTTCAAATTCCCGCAGAATTTTTCAAGGGCTCGGTTTTGGTGGGAACTTTGGCAAAAGTGGTTTTGGGTTCGGCGTTGCAGCAGCAGATTGTTGACGTTCACCCGCTGGTAGTTATCGGTTGGTTGGGCTTGGTAATAACGGCGATTAATTTGATGCCGGCGGGACAGTTGGACGGGGGTAGAATCGTGCAAGCCATCTACGGTCGGAAAATAGCCAGTCGCACTACTTTAGCGACTTTTGTGGTGCTGGCTATCGTTTCTTTAGTTAATCCTTTGGCTCTGTATTGGGCGATCGTGATTCTGATTTTACAGCGGAATTTAGAGCGACCGAGCCTCAACGAGCTGACTGAGCCTGACGACGCTCGCGCGGCTTTGGGTTTGCTAGCTTTGTTCTTGATGATTGCTGCGCTGTTGCCGTTGACTCCGGCTTTGGCGGGCCGTCTGGGAATCGGGAATTAACAGTAGTCGGGCATCTTTGGTAATAAGCTCTTGGGTTGCGGTAAATTAGTGGAATCTAGGAATTGACCGATCGAACTGGGAACTGAAGGGCGATCGGGTTCCTAACTACTAATTTCCAATTAAGCTCCCGGCCCAGGGCAATTTATCTACTACCAAAAGTTGATTTTTTTATCACCCAAAATTTGTTTAAACTTGATCGATTAAGTTTAAATAACTTATCTGAGCCTATAGGATAAAGTCATGGCTAATCAACTTCCTCCTGTATTGGTAACTTTTGATGCAGATGTTTTAATGACTGGCAGAACCCAAGTGTGGCAAGAATATTCCAAAGTGGGAACTTGCTATATCCCGGAAGTAGTGTACGACGAAATAGATCGTCTGACAGGGCAAGCGGTGGAAAAAGCTCAAGAGCAAGTAGCTAGAGAGTTTATGCGATTTTTTGCCGACAGCGGCTGGATTGCAACTGACGCTCAGGAAACACACCGCGCTCTCGAACCTTCGATCAAAAATCAAAGCAAGCCAGCAATGCTGGTGGTGGCGACGGCTCAGTGCGTTTACGGTTTGGCGACCGAACACCCGGACGCATTGGTGATTTTTGTGTCCAACAGCCAGCCTCTGCTGAAGCGGCTGGCTTCTGTAGGCGCTACGAATCTCTGCGGGATTACCGGGGCGATGCTGTTAAATTGGGCGAGGAAAGGGGAACGCCCGCCGGCGGCGACTCAGCAATTGCAAAGTTTGATGCGTACCCTCGCCGAACGCAAATCGACTCAGCGCCCTAATAGCAGAATTCAGGATGCTGCTGTTGGCCACACGGGGGCTTCTGCTAGCAAGTTAACGGGAACCCGCGGCGCTTCTGAGCTAAAGTCGCCCAGCAGTTTTACTAAAACTCATAAAACGGGTTTGACTGAGAGGCGCAGTGCGAGCTCGCGCCCCAAAACGCCGCCCCGCAGTCGCGAGGAGTCGAAAGATTACGAGCCGGCTGTATATCGCATGAAACATATTACACCTCCGAAAAAAAGGGACAGCGGTTTTCTGTCTACTGTGTTCAATTTTTTGGGAGCGTTATTTTTCTTGACGGTAGCGGTAGGTATTTTGTGGCGAGTGTTCGATGTTAGGGGTTTTAGAAAGACTTTTGTGCCGGCTCTACCACAGCCTGTGCAACAATTTGTTAAGTCGATCGACAAATAATCTGGTTTTCTGAAAATTTCACCTTCTGATGTGGCTGATTTGCACCTTCGGAAACTGGAATAGCACACTTGATTAACAAATCGGTTCGCTCCCCTAAATATAGCGGTAAGGTTCTTGTGGTGCACCCTACGCTTATAATTTCTAGCCTTAGTCCGCTGGGAATTTTCAACGGCTACTATCAAAACAGAAGACGAACGCTTCACTTTAGTGCTCTAAAAATCCATCGCCATGCTGAACGGGAACGAAATAATTAGTGGATTAGCACTGGCTTTTGCGGGTTTTGCTTATGCTTTAGTATTTTTTGTTCTTTTTCCCTTCAGACAGTACGATTATGCAGCACCAGTTGGGGCAATAGCAATAGCGATCGCCCTTACTGTTGCAATGAATTGGCTACTATCTGCATCGTTGCTAACTGGGTGGAGTTGGGTGGCTGCATTATTTGGTTTTCAGGTAGTCCTGATGTTTTTTGGTAGCGTGTTTCTGGAAGATGGACTGTACCTGCCAAATTTATTGTTTTTTGGAACTATGATCGTAGGATATGCAAGCGTTTATACCAGTTTTTCACAACAAAAAACACTGGTAATTGTGGGTTTATTGACGGTATTTTTCCTAGCTTTAATGTACTTGTCTTTGATTGGTGGCTATGCGATCAAAGGCAAAAATCCGTTTCAGGGTTCTTCTACCCAGATGCTGCCGCTGTTGAATCAAAGGGTAGAAATTTGCACCGACAATCCCAAACAATTGTATTTGAATGGTAAAACTGGCGAACTCACGCATATTTACCGTTATGAGGTGACAGTGAAACTAGATTCTGGAGGAGACGAGAGATTGATGTGGCCCTATGTCGATGTTTGGTGGCAGGATATTAAGGCTGCTAGCAAACAGAAATCGCAGTAATTTATATCATTTCCGCTGGCCTCAGAATAATAAAATTGAGTCAACAGTTAACACTCAACCATTCAGTTTTTTGACCCAGAGTTAACAGTCAAAAATCAACAGTCAACAGTCAACAGTCAACAGTCAACAATCATGAGCAGTGTAACCGGAATCGATATCATTCACTATTTAAAGCTGGTGCTGTTCCCTCTACAGGTCGAATAATGACCGATTTATTAGTAGATTTTTGCTGAAAAAGTGCCTTGAGTGCCAATTCAAGATTTTCTGCCATGACTATGCGGTTTTCGTAGACAGCAATAACTCTGACTAAAGTTGGCAAACTATTGCGCTCTGCTTCTAAGTAAAGAGGTTCCACATATAGTAAAGATTGTTCAATGGGAATTACTAATAAGTTTCCTTGAATGGCTTTTGATCCCTGGCGATTCCAGAGAGATATTTGTTCGGAAATAACTGGATCTTGGTTAATTAAAGCTTCTATTTGTTCCGGGCCATAAACTAATCGCTGTTTGGGAAACAGATACAAGAGCAATTTTCCGTAATTGCCACCATCAGATCGGCCTGCAATCCAAGCAATTAAGTTGTTGCGACTTATTGGTGTAAATGGGAGGAGCAAAATAAATTCTTCTGTTGTTTCCGTTGGCAGTTTCGTAATCAAATAATACGGTGCTACGGGCTGCTGTTCGCTCCCATAAATTTCATTGGGAACGCGCCACAAATCCTCCCGGTTGTAAAATACTTGCGGGTCTTCCATATGATAAGTTAGCAAGCGTTCTGATTGAATGCTCAGCAAATCTACTGGATATCTGATATGTTTGCGGAGAGCCGGAGGCATTTGGGCTAGGGGTTTGAAGAGTCCGGGAAAGATAGCCATCCAACTGTTAATAATCGGATCGGAGGGATAGGCAACGTAGAAGTCTACAGACCCGTTGTAGGCATCAATTACTACTTTAACGGAGTTGCGGATGTAGTTAAATTCATGATTTCCAGGGTCAGAATAGGGATAGCGAGGACTTGCTGTATAGGCATCGATAATCCAGTAAAGATAGTTGGGAGATTTAGCATTAGCGGAGGGTGCAGGTTTAATCTTGTTGCCATTGTCCTCCCTGGCTTTTTCTATGTCCTCATTGCTAAGATTGGCGTTGGCTACTACTAAATACGGGTCAGAATCGTAGCGCAAAAAAGGAGCGATCGCCCGGACTCTTTTATTAATATTTCGGCGGTAGAGCAATTTAGTTTCTGGCGTAAAATTGCGCGTCAGCGCCATTTGCCAATTTTTGAGATAATTAGCAAACAGCCAGCGCCGCCATATTGAACCGATCGCAATTCCGCCCCTACCGTTGTAAGTATTGTAAACATTTTCTTCGCCGCTGGGATAATCAAATTCTTTGACTTTTGTGGGCGTCATGGCGTCTGTATCGGTGATTTCGCCGTAGTAAATGCGCGGGTAGCCGATCGGAATACTGGCCCGAATTCGATCGCTAGTGACTTCCAAAGCAGTCTCTCCTTTCTGGGCTGCAACTCCAATATCTTTGACAAAATAATCGGGTAAACCGCCGACACCGACTCTGTTTACGGGAGAAAGAGTAAAGCCGTAACCGTGAGTGTAAACTAGGTGTTCGTTCACCCAAGTTTGAGCTTCGGGGGCAACTGCTGTGTAATCTAATTCCCGCGCTGCCAGAAACACTTGTTGGCTTTCCGCATCTCCCTTTTGTGCTTTGATTGTGTAGCGATCGATATCGGCATCAGGAAATGTATAATAGGGTCTAATTTGCTGTAATTGTCGGTTTGTTTGCAGCAGCGGTCGCTTGTCCCACAGGCGGATGTTGCTAATAGTAAGTTGATTTTTTTCTAAGTCGGCATAAGTAAGTTTTCCGGCGGGATCGAATGTTTTTATTTCGATTGTGTTGAGGTCAAAGGCTTCTTTAGTAAAGGCAATGCTGCGCTCAATGTACGGCTGTTCTCGTGCTAGTTCGTTGGGTTGAACTATGAGTTGCTGCACAATTTGTGGCAGCAGCCAACCTCCCACAAAAGTTAAAGTTACCCATGCTAAAAGAATTTTTTTTAGGAGTTCATTTTTAATTTTGAATTGGTAAACCTGGCACAGCATCAAAAGTGCGATCGCCCCCGCCAAAATACTCAAAAATCCATAGCAGGGCAGCCGCACCGTCACGTCAGCATAATTTGCCCCGTAAGTAACGTCTCCCCGCGCATACAGCAATTCGTAGCGCCCCAACCAGTAGCGCAATGCAATGGCTAGCATGGAAGCTGCACCCAACCCGTACAAGTGTCGCTGCTGCGATCGAGAAAACCCCAAAAATCTCCCTTGACTCAGGCTATTTCCCGATAGCAAATATGTTAAAGCACAAGATACTAAACTGTACAAAAATACAACTGTCAGCCCAAATCCTAGCAAATCTAAGATGGGCAAAATAAATACATAAAAGCTAATATTTTGATTAAAAAGAGGGTCGGTTGTGTTAAAATTAACAGGGTGAAAATATTGCAAAACATTTGTCCAGCGACTGGCGACAATCAGCCCGATCGCTAAACTGATAAAAATGGCGATCGCCCGCAGCCAAAAATCAGGCTTAATTACCACAGCTAACATTGTCCCCAGCAGCAAGCCCAACTGCCACCAGCGAGAAAATAGCTGCACCGCTATTTGCTGGATTGACTCAATTCCAAACTGCACGGGCGGTGCAGGTAAATTGCCCGCTATACCGAAATAGGTGATGCTGCTGGCAGCTAACAGCCCGCAGTGAATTACTATAAAAGTTGCGATCGAACTCAATCCGAATACTGCCAACAGCAACCAGGAAAAGCTAATTTGGGATTTAGCAACAGGTATTTCGTAATTCTTCCCGGTATTCTTCCCCGTGTTGTTCGCCCTCAGTGAAGCGAATAGCGCCCCCACAACTGGCGATTTCATTTCTTCTGCGGGATGTTGCAGGCGGCGGGCTAAAGCCAAATTTCCGAGCAAAAAGACAGAAGAAACAGCAATTGCGATCGCCGCGAGCAACCCTTGAGTTTTCAGCTTTAACAGAAAAACCTGAAGATATCCAACTTCCTGAAACCAGAGAATTTCTGCAGCCATGCGGGAGGCTAATTCAAAAACCAGCCCTAGCCCCCCAATCAGTAGGATTATTTGATAAATTCGCCTATTAGTCATTAGTTATTAGTCATTAGTTATTAGTCATTAGTTATTGGTTGAATGATAACTGATATCAGGTTCGAGCAATTTACCCTCCCGAATGATGCTTTTGCCGCCAGGGTTGGAGGCATTTTTATTCATGGTAATTGACCGGGCATAATATGACTCCTGCTTTCGGGTCAACGGCTAACTGCTTTCCTGTCAAATGACTAATGACTAATGACCAATGACTAATGACCAACTAGCTGTACTGCTGATTGACATCCACATCCAAATTAAACAGTGTTTGCAAAGTTTGCATCGCTTGCCGTCGCGCCTCAATATCCTGCTGAGCGCGTAACTGTACCATCGGATCGTGCAAAATCTTATTCACAATCCCCCTTGTTAAAGATTCAATCACGTCTTGATGTTTCTCCGAAAATTCCGAACCAAGACGTGATAAAGCTTTTTCTAACTCTTGTTCCCGAATCAATTCTATCTTATCCCGCAAACAGCTAATAGTAGGAACAGTTTCCAGACTGCGCCACCAGAGATCAAAAGCCTCTACTTCCTGTTCCAGCAAGCCCTGAGCTTCCATTGCCATTTTGCGACGGGTTTCGTGATTTTGAGCTACCACTGCTTTCAAGTCGTCCACATTAAACGATCGCACATTAGCGAGTTCGTTCGCATCCGAGTCAATGTTGCGTGGCACAGAAATATCCACCAACATCAAAGGGCGATTCGGGTCTAAAACAGCTTCCAATTTAGCTTTATTTAACAGTGGCTCGGTAGCTGCCGTACTGGTAAAAACCAAGTCAGAACTGGCAATTATCTGCATCATTTCCGAGAGCTGATACAGGTGCAATTCAGCATCTTTAAACTGACCGGCCAACTCCAGGGCGCCCCGCACAGAGCGGTTGACGATCGAAATATGGCTAGCTCCTTTTGAGAGCAAATGCTGCACCAAAAGCCGCGACATTTTGCCAGCACCAATAATTGCAATTTTGCTGCTTGCTAAATGCTGACCCTTCATTTGAGCCAATTCTGCCGCCGCCGAACTAATCGAAACTGCACCGGTACCGATGCTAGTTTCCGTGCGAACTCGCTTCCCTGCTGTGAGAGCTTGCTTGAACAAGCGCTCTAAAATTCTGCCTACACCTTTGTACTGCTGGGCGAGTTTGTGAGTTTGTTTCACCTGAGCCAAAATTTGTCCTTCTCCGAGCACCAAACTGTCGAGGCCAGAAGCTACTCGCATCAAGTGCATCACGGCATCTTCGTGCAGCAAAATAAACAGGTGAGGGCGCAAAGACTGCAGAGGAACTTTACTGCATTCGGAAAGGAACTGAATAACCTCTCGCACACCAGGTTCCGACTCGCTGGTAACAATATAAATCTCTAAGCGGTTGCAAGTGCTGAGGATGGCAACCTCTTGAATGTGCGGGTAGCCGCGCAATTGGGCGATCGCCGCTTCAACTTTCTGTTCTGGAATGCTCAGTTTTTCGCGAACTTCAACCGGCGCTGTTTTGTGGCTGAGACCTACGACTGCAATATTCATATCTGTGATTTGTCACTATTTCTTTCTTAGTTGTTAACAGTCACCTGTTATTAGTTCTTAGTTTATCGCTAATTGCTAATCATCGGTGACTGTTAACAGTTAACTGTTAATTGTTAACATTTAACTGTTAACCCCTAACTAATCACTAATTCAATTGCAGAGATTTCGGCTGGTCAAACATATGGATTGTATCCACAAACCGAGCAGTTTTCGACTGAGAAGAAATTACCAAACTTTCAGTGCGAGCGCCGCCGCCAAAGAAGCGAACTCCATCCATCAGCGTTCCGGGAGTAATCCCGCAAGCTGCAAACAGAACTGTTTCTCCAGATGCCAACTCTTCAGCATTGTAAATCTTGTCTGGGTCTGTGATGCCCATGTCTTTAAGTCGAGCGATATTGCTCTCTTTGCTTTCACCGATCAAACCAGTTTTTACAACAGCCGGATCGTAAATTAACTGCCCTTGGAAGTGACCGCCCAAACAGCGCATTGCTGCTGCGGAAATCACACCTTCGGGTGCTGCGCCAATACCCATAAGTGCGTGGATGTTGGAACCAGAAAACGCGCAAGAAATCGCTGCCGAAACGTCGCCGTCGCTGATCAGCCGAACTCTTGCACCCGCTTGCCGAATTTCATTAATTAAATCTTTGTGCCGGGGGCGATCCATGACCACCACCACCAAATCTTCAATACTGCGGCCGAGACAATCAGAGATAATTTTGAGGTTTTGAGTCGGCGTTTTGCGAATATCTACATGATTCTTAGCAGCCGCAGGAGCAGCCAATTTGTTCATGTAGAAATCCGGTGCCGCAAACAAACCACCTTTTTCAGAGATTGCCAAAACTGCCATCGAACCGTTTTGACCGTAAGCAACCAGGTTAGTACCTTCGCAGGGGTCAACAGCGATGTCAATTTCGATCAATTCATCTAGGTTGCAGACATCTTTGGCATCTTCGCGGGTACAAATACCTACTTGTTCACCGATGTAAAGCATGGGTGCGTCATCGCGTTCGCCTTCGCCGATCACGATGCGGCCGCGCATATGAATTTTGTTCATGCGTTCCCGCATGGCTTCTACAGCCACTCTGTCGGCTTCATCTTTCTCGCCTTTGCCCATCAAGCGAGCGGAGGCGATGGCGGCCTGCTCAACTACTTCGATAATCTCTAAACCGATTACATTGTCCACGAACTAGATCCTCCCAACTGCTGATGCGTGCCTTGTGCTCTTTTGCACTCCCAGCCATCAAGTTTATCAGAGGCGGGGATCTGTGCGAGCGCAAGCAGTTGCTTAGTTTGTGTTAACTTTTGCTTCTTTGATACTGGGGCTGGAAAATCTGAGTCGAACAAGCTCAAAGATCCGATCGCCCCAATACTTCACTCTTGCTTGGAGGATCGCAAGCTAGCCCCGTCTGAGCGCTAAATCGCGGACTCCAGAGGTTCCGAGAGAGGGAGGGGCTGTTTCAGGCAACTTGTCATCGCGAGTACCGTTAAAGGTTTTATGATTAGTTTGCGATCGCACGATTTCTCAGAAACCTGGTTGCTAGACCGGATTTATCGTTACTAAACCCAAAATTTTGGTAGAAACCCGGTTTCTGAGGGTAAGTCCTAATGATGATCGCAAATCAAATGGACAGCCCCAAATCGCGACGCAGTAGACTTTATCAGCGGGAAGGAAGAAAAAATGATGATGAAAGCCCAAGATATTATGACCACAGAAGTTGTTACCATTCGCGGTTCGGCAACTGTAGCTGAAGCGGTGGCGATGATGAACGATTTGTGTTTGCGCGCGTTGATTGTGGAACGTCGCCACGAACAAGATGCCTACGGCATTGTCACGGAAACGGATATTGTCTATAAAGTAGCAGCCTACGGAGTAGACCCGAAAAAAGTCCGTGTCTTCGAGATTATGACCAAACCGTGCATCACGGTAAATCCAGACTTGGGCGTGGAATACGTGGCTAGGTTGTTCGCGAACACCCGCATCCGCCGGGCGCCGGTGATTAAGGACGAGCTAGTGGGCATTATTTCGGTCACGGATATCTTGACAAAAAGCGATTTTCTTGAGAAGCCGAAGAGTATTTTATTTGACGAAGAAATCGAACAGGCGATCGCGGATGCCAGAACTATCTGTGCCGAAAAAGGCGCTACTTCTAGAGAGTGCGCGGTAGCGTGGGATATTGTAGAGGAAATGCAGGCTGAGGCTTCTCACCAGCGATCGATGAAACTTGAGAAAACGGCTTTTGACGAGTATTGCGAGGAAAATCCAGAGGCTGCTGAAGCGCGGATTTACGACAGTTAATTTAGTTATTAGTAATTAGCTATTAGTTATTAGTTGTCAACTCTTATTTATGGATCGCTCACTAATAACTAATAGCTAATGATCGGAAATAGCTGTTTTTTCGGCGAGCTTCACGAAAAATAAAAATCTTAAGTGTTTGGCGCGATCATATAAAACACGTTCAGCTTATTCCCATCTAGATCCCGAAAATATCCCACATAAAACCCCGGTAACGTGCCTCTTGACCCCACTGCTCCTTCATCCTTAGCGCCAAGTTCGATCGCTTTGTTATAAACTAAGTTGACTTTTTCTGGACTGTCAACTTGAAGTGCGATCATTACGCCATTACCAACAGTTGCTTCGTTGCCATCAAAGGGTTTTGCAACAGCAAATCCTGGCATCTCTGGAGAAACGCTCCATGCGATAAATCGGTCGAATTCCATGAATCGTTGAGCGCCAATTTCAGCAAGCAAAGCATCATAAAACTTGGCTGCACGTTCAAGATTGTTGGTGCCGACTGTAACGTATCCAATCATATTTTTTGTCCTCTAACTGATGTTAAGATAAAAAAAAGTTTGAGCAAATAACAACTGAGTTAAACTGATCCTTAGAAAACAAAAGCTACAACTCAAACATTATTTTACATCATAACTCAAACTATCTCGGTTTTGTCCGCTGCAATGATTTATTGCCGATCGCTAATACATTCGGGAGTGTCTCTAGTTGGACTGTTGACGATCGCACTTACCGCCTTTGCTTTCATTGCAGCAGCATAGGGCTTTAACAGGGGCAAAACTTCCTGAGCATTTTTAACAGCAGGATCTAGCCACTGTTCCCAATCGCTGTCGGGGAGAATCACTGGCATTCGATCGTGCATCGGCTGCACTGTTTCGTTAGCAGCGGTAGTAATTATACTACAAGATACAATGTTTTCTTTTTCTGGAGATTCCCAATTTTCCCACAAACCGGCAAAAGCAAAAGGTTCGCCGTCTGCTTTTTGAAAATAGTAAGGCTGTTTGTTCTTTCCCTGCTGTTGCCATTCATAGAAACCGTCAGCGACTATCAAACATCGCCTGTGCTTGATGGCGCTGCGAAAAGCTGGTTTTTCGGCTACAGTTTCCGATCGCGCATTGATCATCTTGCTGCCCATTTTCATGTCTTTTGCCCAACTTGGAATCAAACCCCAGCGCATAAATTGAAACTGTCGCTGCATTTTTTCTGTTTCAACTGTTACTGTGGCAACTGATTGAGTTGGGGCGATATTGTATCGCGGTTTGATGTCGGGAACTGCCGATAGTTTGAAGAATTCGGCGATGATTTGACCTGAAGTAGTTAAAGTGAATCTTCCGCACATAATTTTATAGTTGGTATTAACGCGGTTTTTTCTTATTCCGGCAGTCCGGCATTCGTCGGGTAATCCGGCAGTCCGGCAGGGGTTTCAACCCCTGCCTCAAAGCTAAAGTCGGTTAAAACCGACTGGAAATACGATCTCAATATCTATCTATTTTAATCCTCTTTTAGAGGACTTTAGCTATGAGACAGGGGTTTTCAACCCCTGTCGGACTGTCGGAATGTCGGACTAAACCGGGCGGGACACCCCCACAAGAAAATTCATTCTTTGTGGAACAGGCATCTTGCCTGTTCTTGCGATTTACCGTTGGCTGGGGGCGGGTTGTAGATGGGGATTTACCGTTGGGCGGGGCGGGTTTTCGAGATTATTCGTGTTAGGCAAAGATGGTTTGTAAAACCCCCCCCTACGAGACATTGCTAAATTGTGGAACATTCGCAGACAACCATTCGGCGCGCAACTTTTCAATAGCTAATTCTTTAAATTTAGCTTCTACTTCAATCCAAGGAGCTTGATAATAGCAATTAGGCATTTCTGTAATTAAATCGCTGTGGCGCGGGTCGGCAAAAAATTCTTTTCCATTCGATATGTGTACTAATTGCCATTCAGGAACAGACCAAGTTGTGCGGGCTGCTGCGAGCATTTCGGCAACGCTGGGATCGTCGTAAGTTTCTAAATGTTCGTGAATGACGTGGTGGTGGGCGTCAAAAACCATTGGTACGCCGGTATCGAGACAAACTTCTAAAAGTTCTGAGGAACTGTAAGCGTATTCGTCATTTTCAAAGGTTAAGCGCGATCGAATGGATTCGGGTAAATCGCGGATGACTGATTTGAGTTGCGAAGTGCGATCGCCCTTGCCGCCGTGAATGTTCATCAGTGCCCAAGGCGATCGGGGCTGTCCCAACATATCTAAAATTAAAGCATGAGTGGCGAGAATTTTAATGCTGTTTGCAACGACATCAGGCTTGTCGGAACTGAGGACAACAAATTGATCGGGGTGGAGTACCAAACGGATGTTGAGGGAAATTGCGCGATCGCCCGTAGTCCGCAATTCCTCAGTCATGGAGTGTAGCACTGCTTCCCCCAAATCTGTATCTGCAAAAGGGAACAGTGCTGAAGTCATGCGGTAGAGCTTAATTTGATTAGCACAACAGAAGTCGATCGCTTTGTCAAGCCGCTTTAAGTTGTCTGTATAAAGCTCGCGCAATACTGTTTCTTGTTCAGTTTCCGAAAGCTGTAAAAGTCGCTTACGCGTGACAGTGCGAAAGCGAACGGCATCGGATGTTGTAATGCAGACTAATCCCAATTCTGGCAATTTGTCCTTTTCCAACACTTGATTAATATTGCTCATTCAAAATAACACCTAGCTTTAATTTTATCACAAAATAGGTTTGTAATAAGGACTTCAGTCCTTAGTTATCAAGTTTTGAGGAACTAAAGTCTCTCAAAACTTGATCTAACTATAATTTCTAGCTTAGACTTAGCGGCTGCGGGCGATCGCCTCTCTTAAGTCAGAGATGTTGCTTCACAGTTGAGGATGCTATAGCACTCCTCGCATCAATTGTGAAATCTTTACTCTTCTTTTCTCAAAATTCGCGTCAATAGCGTCTTCGGGGTTCGTTTAAAAAAAAAGCCAGTTGCGCGTTTCCAGAAAGGATTGCTATATCTCCTGATTTTCCCCATCTCCTCTTTTCAATCAACTACGCAAACGGCCCGATCGCAGAATGCTAATAATCAACCAAAAACCCAAAAAACTCGCCGCCCCAAACAAACCATTGCTCAGAAAAGATAGCTGAGCAGTTTGTGCGTTAGAAGAAATAATTGCCGCCCCTATAATCAGCGAACCCACAACAATACTAAAAGAAAGTCGGTTCGCAGAATCCCCCAGAGTGCGGCGTAGCGGATCGAGTTCTTTTAGTGTCAAGTTCCACTTCAAAGTTTCGGAAGTAACCCTGTCTAAAAGCACTTCCACCTGTCGCGGAGATTGCAAAGATAAGCTTTTCAAATCCAGGGCTGTTCTCAACAGAGCTTGTATCGGGTCATCTCCGAATAACTGACGCCGAAACATATCGGTCATCAGCGGTTTGACCTGCTCTACAATATTAAACCGGGGATTAAAAGAACGCGCCAGTCCTTCCAAATTAGCTAGAGTTTTTGCATACAAACCGAGATTGCTGGGCAGCCGAATTTTATTTTTGCGGGTGATTCCCAGCACCTCATAAAAAATTTCCGACAAGTTCATTTGTGACAAGCTCACATTGTAATACTTGCGGAGCATTCGAGCTAAATCGTTCTCTAGATTAACTAAACTTGTCGGCTGAGCAAATTCTGCCATTTCTAAAGTTAATTGAGCGCAGCGCTGAGCGTCTAAATCGACAATTGCCAGCAACATTTCTGTCAAATTCTGTTGAGTGCGCGGGTCTAATCTGCCGACCATGCCGCAGTCCAGCAAAGCTATCCGGCCGTCTGTTAGATAAAATAAATTGCCCGGATGCGGGTCTGCGTGAAAGAATCCGTCGATATATAACTGCTGGAAGAAAACGCGGCAAAGTAGCGTTGTAATTTCTTCGCGTTCGGCATTTATATCTCCTTTGTGGCGAATTCCTTGCAAATCGCCTAACAAAATCGGAACTCCGTTCAGCCACTCCATGACTAAGAGTTTTTTTGTAGTTAACTCCCAGTTAATTTCTGGTAGGACAACTTGTGTGGGGTCAAACCAGCGGCTTTTAGATAAATTGCGGCGCAGTTCGTCTGTATAGCTGGCTTCTTGAATGAAGTCTAGTTCTGCACGCAGGGCGATCGCAAATTCTTCTGCTAGGGCGACAATATCGTATTGTTGACCGAAGTCTGTGAGCATGACAAGTTCTGCCAAACCTCGGAGCACGGCGATGTCTTGTTCGATGACAATCTCAATACCGGGGCGCTGAACTTTGAGGGCGACTTCGCGGCCGTCTTTTAAAGTAGCTTTGTGGGTTTGAGCGATCGAACCTGCGGCGATGGCTTGAGTGTTAAATTTGGCGAAGGTATTTTCGAGAGATTGTGTGAGTTCCTGGCGGACGATTGCTTCTACTTGCGACCACGGTACGGGCGGTACTTCCGCTTGTAGCGTGGAGAGAGTTTCGATATAGCTGGCCGGTAAAAGGTCGGGACGGGTGCTCAGCAATTGTCCTAATTTGACAAAAACTGGGCCTAATTGGACGAGGATGTTGCGGAGAACTGCTGGAGTTGGGAGACTGGGTGCGTCGGTTTTGCGGCCAGTTAGGAGGCTTTTCATGTAGTCCCAACCGTTGCGGAAGACGACCTCTAGAATTTCTCCTTTGCGAGAATTGTTTTGAACTAGGCTAAACAAGGGGCCTCCGGGTCGATCGGGTTTAAGGGCAATATAACTACTAGGATAGCGCTGTTAACCAAGCTGACCATTGTCTTGAGGAATAACTTGGGGCTAAGAGTGCGATTCCCTGCAGCGTATTTTAAAGATTTCGTATTTTTGGTCTGCTAACCTTTCTCAAGACAGATGTCAAGCTGTACAATACCCAAAAGGGTAAAAAAGAAAAGTAGCAAAAATGAGTTGGAGCTGCGACGGCGTACCCAAAAATAGTTCAGAACCATATAACGTTAGTGGCCCCAGGGCTGTTTCATTCTCGGGTACGAGCGCCACAAGTAAAAGCGATCGCGCTCTCTGATAAGATTTTTAGCGATCGCTCAAAAAACATATATGCTGACTCTAATCTTATTTTTTTAAAAAAGTCAATGATCCACGTAATAAATTAGGAAAAAGACATCCCTTGTGGCTGATATTACTATGGGTTATTCTGGGTTCAATGTTCGGTTATTTGGGATATAGAGATATCGAAAGCTTCGCTAAGTTCAACCAAAAACTGCTCGTTAAAACATTTCATCTCACCACCAATCGAGTACCATCTTATTAGACTATTCGACGAGCAATGATGTTGGTTAAAACCTCGGATTTAATCGACGCATTTAATCAATGAGCTAGTCAACTAACTACATCAATCGACTTAACTGAGTGGGTGTCAATTGATGGCAAGTGTCTCAGAAGTACCTGCCCAAATTCCCAGGCTAACTCTCAAAATTCTGTATCAATTGTGTCTTTATTTAGTCAGCACAGTGGTATAGTTCTCAGAGTCCAAAAAATTCAAAACAAAAAAAGTTCAGAAATCAGCCAGGCGCAAGAGCTGGTAAAGGGTTATCCCCATCAAGGCAACGTGTTTACCTTGGATGCTTTGCATTGTCAAAAAGAGACAACTACTTTAATTACTTAATCTAAAAATGATTATATTATCGCTCTTAAAGGCAATCAAAAAAACTTGTTTAGACAGGTCGTATAAATTACAGAAAGTCAACCACCTAGAAGTCAAGGGTCTTCGGTACTTACCGCTGCTCAACTGCTCCGCATTCATGACATTGACATTTGACTCGTTGATATTCCACCACTTCAATTGGTAAGGCTGCTAAACACACTACTTGCTGCTTGCTATAACCCAATACGGTTTACTTAAGGCTTGGGAGGCTTTAAGATTTTAAAAATAGGAGGATTAGTTTTTATTCCAGTACCTCTGTGTTTTACTTTTTTGGATTTAAACTTTGAAACAGGTTTTTTGACAACTCTTGGGTTGTTTCTCGCTCACTCTTGGCGGCAAAGTTGCATCAAGAATCTCCAAATTCAGCCAAGTTAAAAAAAAGGGATTTCCTGTGATTCTAATCGCTGAAATCTTGGAACAGCAAGACGAATAACTCGTAATGTACCCGTGAAAGAAATACTTAATGGGGAAATTTCTGCACTATGCGCTGTTTGACAAATTAATGACCGCACAGCCCAATGTCCTAATAATAAGCCATAAATTTCTTGTACTACTTCTCTGGGTCTTTGAGAGCGAACATGAGTTTTTATTTCTAACAGATGTACTTTGAGTTCATCAATTGTATTTTCCACTTCCCAACGTTGATGATATTCGGCAGCTAATAACTGTGCCGGAAATTTTTGAGAGTCTAATAAACTTCTAATTAAACGATACTTAGGAATGAAAATTTAATAACATCAGCGATGTATAATACATAAATGAGTGAATATGAATAGGTTTATGTTTCGGTAGAGATGTCAAATATTATACCTACTTGGTTCTTCTTATGTCGCCCATAATTTTTTGATTTGAATCATTTCTTACTAACTGAATTTATGTGTTACTCAGACGAAATTACTGATTTAGTGCGAAAACATCATCAGTCTTTATCTGAAAAAGACCAAAGAAAATATGCAGCGATAGAAGCCGTAAAACTTGGTCATGGTGGAATTATTTACATAGCCCGAGTTTTGGGAGTAGACAGGAATACAATAGCCAAGGGAATTAAGGAGTTAAAAAGTGAATCAGACACTACTTTTAATCAGCAGAGAATTCGCCGACGTGGAGGAGGAAGAAAAACTAGGGATTCTGAGATACCTGATTTAAATGAGCGTTTTTTAGAAGTCTTAAAAAACCACACAGCCGGAGATCCAATGTCGGAAAAAATTAAATGGACAAATCTTACCCAGAAACAAATAGTTGAAGGTCTGAAGGCTCAGGAAACAATAGTCAGTACAACAGTTGTTAAAAAACTGTTAAAAAAACATGGATATGTGAAACGTCAAGCTCAAAAAAAACAAACAACCGGAGTAACAAAGAATCGTAATGAACAATTTGAAAATCTGGCCCGAATTACGGAAGAGTATGAGTTACAGGGAAATCCAATTGTTAGTATGGACACGAAAAAGAAGGAATTTATTGGAAATCTATATCGAGAAGGAAGTCTATATACTACGGAAGCTATTACAACATTTGACCATGATTTTTGGAGTTTGGCTGACGGAAAAGTAGTACCTCATGGAATTTATGATCTGCAACATAACCGAGGATATTTAAACCTGGGAATCAGTAAAGACACGAGTGAATTTGCTTGTGAATCGATAAAATTATGGTGGGTTAATTACGGAAAATTTATCTACCCTCAAGCCAATTCAATTTTGATAAAATGCGACGGTGGTGGCAGTAATAATTCCAATCATCATATCTTTAAATCGGATTTACAAAAATTAGTTGACGAGCTAGGGATAGAAATTAGGATCGCACACTATCCTCCCTATACATCGAAGTATAATCCGATTGAACATCGTTTATTTCCTCACGTAACCAGAGCCTGTCAAGGAGTAATTTTTACTCCTCTTAAGTTAGTTAAAGAACTCATGGCAAAAACTCATACTAAAACCGGGCTTTCTGTGGTAGTAAATGTAATCGATAAAATTTATGAAACTGGTCGAAAAGTAGCTAAGGGATTTAAAGAAACAATGAAAATTATTTTTGATGAATATCTACCAAAATGGAATTATCGTGCAGTTCCGACTATTTAGCAGACGCTAAAGTTATTAAATTTTCATTCCTAAAGTCGTCTAAAGACGACTTTAGCTATGAGACAGGGGTTTAAACCCCTGTCTCATAGCTAATAACGAATAACTAATCTATGTCTACAAAAACCCGATCGCCCTCAATCTTTACCGGATAAGATTCCAGGGAATCGGCCGGTGCATTCAAACATTTACCGCTATCTAATTTGTACTGATACTTATGAAACGGACAGGTAATGATACCGTTATTTACCTTACCCATGTCGATCGGATATTCTAAATGAGTGCAAGCATTGCGGTAACAAGTGACATTCATGCCTTGACGATTCAAAATCACTGAAGTTTCGTCAACTTTTACCTTCAACACCCCCCATTCGGGAACTTGATTTAGGCCTGTTATCTCTACCCACATATAATCTTTCTCGGTTTACATAAATGATTGCAAATTAATGCGCGATCGCCCTTGAATGCAGCAAGGGCGATCGGTGCGACACTCTCCACACCTCAGAAATTAACCCTTTTCCTCGCCATCTCCCAGGTACAACCTGACGAATTCATCAGCCGCCTCCCGATTGAATGTCTGCAACGCTTGCTTAATCGCAAATACCGCCTCAGCGGATGGATCTCGTTCTTCGCTCACCCAACGGCTAACGTTTGAGCGATCGATTTCCATCTTTGCCGCCAATTGATATTGACTGATATCGTATGCCTCTAATATTTTTTTGAGGGCTTTACCTGCTCTTCCCATGCTCCCGATTGTGTCAGAGAGTCACCCTCCTGTAAACGTTGCTGATTGTCATCTAATGCGCTACACTGCGATTAGTTGACAATTAGCACCTATTAGATCGAGGAGATAGACCGCAATGACTCAAACACAGCTTTTTGTTTCCACAGATATCAACGAAACCCCGACATCGCAGCCAAATCCTGTGCCTGCTGAACCAGACCGGGAACCTGTGCTGATCCTAGTGATTGGCTCCCAGAAGGGAATCGATAAAATTGTTAGCGCACTCTACTTGCGTCGCTTTGCAGCAGTTCAAGAATGGTCGCAGATTTTACCTGCCCCGACTATCGGCAAGCTCATGCGGAGTTTGATTCGCTATGTTTCTTTAGATTAAATTGGGCAAAAATGCTCTTTTACATCAGACGCAGTGTTCTGCAAAACTGAAGGGGACGATCGCATTTTAAATTAAGTGCGATCGTTTCTTCCTTCTCAATTTAATTGTAAGGCCGATCAAATACCAGAGTCTGGCTGGTGCGATCGCCTCAATATATGACGATCGTCCTCAAACATACTATTCACTTGTCCCTTACGGATGAATCTGACTCAAAATCACCCGCAACCGATCGTAATCATCCTTCAGCAAAACACTCAAACTCCTACCCGCTTCCACCAACCAAGATCGATCGCGCATCCGCAACTGATAAATCTCCCGAATCGCCGCCGCCGTCAGCGCCTCCACCGGCGCATTAGCCACCCCCAGCAGCGTCCTCAAAAAATCCAACTGCACCGTAAAATCAATCACTTCATCCGGTTCGCAGCGATAAACCGCCTGGTGAATTTGCGGCGGGCGCGGCGGCAAATACTGATAAATTTTACCCCTCGATGGGCCGTGACCGTTCAACCTTTCCGGCGCAGCCTCATACCCGACAATCGCCACTCGAAACTCGGTTTTGAGCATCGCAAAAATCTGCGGTTGTTCCTCCCGCAACTCTTCCAGCGACAAACCCAAAGCGCGAGCTCTGTGTACCGAGTCGATCGGGCTAGTCGTAGCGTAATAAACCACGCCGTAAATTTGATTTTTCGACTCTTCATCCTCGGCCTTCACCCAACTGCCAAAAGGTGGCATCACGGGAAAACTTAAGTCTTCCGGTTCCAAACATTGAGCCAAAAACTCCGAAGTTGCCGTCTCGATTACCTCAGCAATGCGATCGGGATGGCGCTCTTTTGTAGCAAATTGGGGTAAAGGTAAACGCATAATTTTAGTTATTAGTTATTAGTGATTAGTTATTAGTTATTAGTCATCACAGGACTTACGCAGAAACTAATTATACCAAATCCGGCTTTAATACCCCTTTATTCTTGAGTCTCGCGTTGCGCGGACTTCGTTTGTGTAGTCGCGGTTTCAACCGCCGATTCTTATAAAGAGCGGTTTCTAACCCGGATTTGGTATTACCAATGACCAATGACTAATGACCGATAACGACTGACTATTTCGCGCGACCAGCCGTAGCATCCACAAGTTCCAACTGCGACAGGCGGAACGTAATCAGCTTGTCCCAATTCCCGCCTTCAAACAGTACCGCGACTTTCCCGTCGCTAACTCGCTGGACTTGTCCTTGAAAGGCGTAGTAAATTTCACCCTTATCTTTAACTCGAACTGCCGAACCTGGAAAAATCATAATTGTTTGAATGTTATGTTTGCTGTTTACAGTTTACCTTTTCTTGGCGATCGAGACTTGATGCTAAAACAGGCAAGATGCCTGTTCCACAAACTAAACAGGCAAGATGCCTGTTCCACAAACTAAACAGGCAAGATGCCTGTTCCACAAACTAAACAGGTTTCTTGTGGGGAGTAGGGGTTGGGCATCCCGCCCGCCCATCAAAAGCTGATTAACAATCCAAGATGTGAGTTAGGCTAAGGCTGCTACGGAAACTTTACCGGCAATGCGGCCCGCGATCGCCCGCAACTCCCTAGCTGAAGCAGAACCCGGTTGCCCCACCACGATCGGCACCCCCGAATCGCCACCTTCCCGCAAGGGAATTTCCAGCGGAATGCGGCCTAACAGCGGCACTCCCAACTCAGCAGCAGTCTTTTCCCCGCCACCGGAACCGAAAATATCGTATTGCTTGTCGGGCATATCCGGCGGCACAAAATAGCTCATGTTTTCCACAATTCCCAACACCGACACTCCCAACTGCTGGAACATCTTCAGCCCCTTGCGGGAGTCCAACAATGCCACAGTCTGCGGTGTGGTCACGATCACAACACCGGCCATCGGCACAGCCTGCGCCATTGTCAACTGCGCGTCTCCAGTACCCGGAGGCATATCGACAATCAGATAGTCTAAATCGCCCCAATTCACCTGATAGAGGAACTGTCGAATGATCCCGTTCAACATCGGGCCGCGCCAAATCACGGGTTGGTCTTTGTCAATTAAAAACGCCATCGACACTAATTTAACGCCGTAGTTGAAGGCTGGTTCGAGGCTTTCCCCGCTTTTTCCGTCCCTAACCATCACTTTTGCGTCCCCCAAACCCAACATATTGGGGTCGTTGGGCCCATAGATATCCGCATCCAGCAAACCCACCTTAGCGCCGGTTTGCGCTAGCGCTACTGCCACGTTTACCGCCACCGTGCTTTTGCCGACGCCACCTTTGCCACTGGAAATTGCGATAATATTTTTAACGCCTTCAATGCCTTGGCGATCGACCACTCCCTTCTGCTGCGGCGTCTCGGCTGTCACCTCCACCGCCACTTTTTCGACTCCTGGCAACTGTTTGACCGCTTTTTGGCAATCTTCGACAATAAATTCTCGCAGGGGGCAAGCAGGCGTTGTCAGCACTAAAGTGAAACTGACGACACCGCCGTCAATTTTTATGTTACGAATCATGTTCAATTCCACCAAACTCTTTTGAAGTTCGGGGTCTTGCACGGGTCGCAGGATTTCTAAGACTGAACTAACATCGAGTGTATTGGGCATTGTGTTCTCCACCATAGCTCTGCAATTGGGTTAGCGAATTTTCGATCGCAGGTTTAAGTATATTTTTATTGCTATTTTTTAATGTAACTTCATAGCGATCATTTGCAGACCTACGGTGGCATAATTACATGACGACTGGATTTGGGATTCATCGCCCATCTAAAACTCAAATCTGACAACAGAAAATTTTATGACAGTTTCTACAACACTTAAAACAGCCACTTCCCCGTTTTTGCCGCCGGCTGACTCTAGAGCTAGAGTCAGCCAATTTATGAAAAGCCTACAAGACGAAATTTGTCAATCCCTCGAACAGCTCGATGGCGTTGGCAAATTTAAGGAGGACTCTTGGGAACGCTCAGAAGGCGGCGGCGGACGTTCTCGCGTCATGCGCGAAGGCAATATTTTTGAACAAGGGGGAGTCAATTTTTCCCAAGTCTGGGGCGAAAGTTTGCCGGCTTTGATTCTGGCAAAGCACCCAGAAGCTGCAGGTCACGATTTCTATGCAACGGGAACTTCGATGGTGCTGCACCCCCGCAATCCCTACTTGCCTACGGTTCACTTGAATTACCGCTATTTTGAGGCCGGCCCGATTTGGTGGTTTGGCGGCGGTGTGGATTTGACTCCTTATTACCCGTTGGCTGAAGATGCAGCTCATTTTCACAAAACTCTGAAAGCGGCTTGCGATCGCCACCATCCCGGATATTATCCGACATTTAAACTCTGGTGCGACGAATATTTCTACCTCCCTCACCGCCAAGAAACCCGTGGCGTGGGCGGTCTGTTTTTTGACTACCAAAGCGCTCAAGGCGCGCTTTACCGCGACCATAATGTCAAAGGCAAGGCCGCTGAGTGCAGCAACAACATTGGGGCGCCGGAACCTAGAACTTGGGAGTCGCTGTTCGCCTTCGTACAGGATTGCGGCCGGGCATTTTTGCCGGCTTACACTCCTATTATTGAAAAGCACCGATCGAAAGAATACGGCGATCGCGAGCGTAATTTCCAACTTTACCGCCGCGGCCGTTACGTTGAATTTAACTTAGTGTACGATCGAGGCACGACCTTTGGCTTACAGACCAACGGACGCACCGAATCGATTCTGATGTCCCTGCCACCTTTGGTACGCTGGGAATATTGTTACGAGCCAGAACCCAACTCTCCCGAAGCCGAACTCTACTCCAAGTTCTTAAAACCGCAAGATTGGGCGAATTGGATGCCTCAGCAGTCACCGACCTGAGTTAAACTACTGGGACAGTAACCACCGCGATAGATAATAAATTTGAGGGAAGGGTCAGTGATTCATATTGATCAAAAAACCCACACGCTTCAAGACGGTACAACAGTTATCGTCTTAGCACCGACAGGACGGTTGGACATCACTACAGCTTGGCAATTCCGCCTCAAGTTGCAAGAGTGTATTTCCAAACTTAGCCGCCATGTTGTAGTGAATCTTGGTCAGGTTAACTTTATCGATAGCTCTGGCCTGACCTCACTTGTAGCAGGTATGCGGGATGCGGATAAAGTTAAGGGAAGTTTCCGCATTTGCAATGTTCATCCCGAAGCCAAACTGGTGTTTGAAGTCACCATGATGGATTCTGTGTTTGAAATCTTTGAAACGGAAGAAGAAGCTCTAGAGGGGGTGCCGCGCGCAAGTTGACCACTCCCGCTTGCATCGGTTGCGGTGTAAGCGCAATTTAAGCTTGAGGCTCACAAAATGCGCCGGAGCCCTGCACAAGAACAGGAAGCAGGTAAATTCTTGCCAGCTTCCTTATGCTTTCTTCCTTTGTAGAAAGGTTGAGAGGTTCACCAAAACACTAAAGTAGAAGAATAGGTCAAGGTAAAGTCTTGCCTTCTATCCTAGATAGCTAAATCTTTCTTTCTTGTTTCTTGTTGCTTCTTACTTCAAACGCCTATCTCAGCAGCAAAATCCTGACGCTTGACAAATCTAAAAGGACCCATTAAAGCTCCCCAGATAGCCTTGCCTGTCGTGGGGCTTATTCCTTTGTCGTAGCTGAGAAATTCCTCGCCTGCGGCTTCAAATCCCAAGTCTACTTGGTAATTTTGCCCCCCGTAGGCAAAGCCGCAGCGAGTGCCCTCCGGCAAAGATGCGCGAAATCGATAGCTGTTTGAGGCTAAATTTTCCACTGCAACCGAGAGGGTGCAGCCGGGAAGGAGTTGGATTTGCTCCTTCGTTAGCTTTCTAAGCAAGTCGGGGTTGCAACCGGCTCCTTTGACGGCTGCGATATCCTTGAACATATAATACTGAGCTTCAATCAGTCCTGGCGCTATCTGTGAGTGCCTCAGTTGCACGATGCGGGGGCGGTATGGCTTGTCTAATTCCAGAATGTTGGCTTGTTCGGCAAACAGGGCAATGCTGGGTTCGGAAAATAAAGGAACGGGTAGTGGTCTTTGCCACATACGAAGGTGGACGTACCACGCCGGCTCTGCTAGCGCTTGTTCCCGGTTGTCAAATTCGCCCGCCATGTACTGGGCTAAAGCTATTAATTCAGGAGAAATTGTCATGTTTGTTTGATTTTTCACGATTAGGGTTGACAAGGAAAAGTTGTTATGATATGTAAGACCATATCAAGGCTGGGCAAGTCAGAAGATTAGATTTATGAGCGATCCCAGAAGAGCTATGATTGTAAAGATACTGGGGTTTTACCCTCCTATTGCGACATATTAATTGTTGCTGCCGATCGCGCGTAAAATATTTTTGATAAAATTTTGTCTCGCAATCCGGCGGCAACGCTTAAAAAACTGGCAATCTTTGTCAGCCCGATCGCAGAATTGACTCCCCGACTTTACTCACGCCGCGCTGGCACGCCCGCTACGGCAAAATTATTTATCTATAAGACTCAGGTGAACAATAACCGTACTGTTTCAGATACTAAGCGAAGTTTCTATACGATTCACACTCGACCGATCAACTCAATTTACCGTCGAGTGGTGGAAGAGTTGATGGTAGAAATGCACTTGCTTTCGGCCAATGCCGATTTTCAATACGACCCGATTTATGCTTTGGGTGTAGTGACAGCTTTCGATCGATTCATGCTTGGGTACGCCCCAGAAGCCGACAGACTTTCGATTTTTAACGCTTTGTGCAAGTCCCTAGAAGACAATCCAGATCGCTACAAGCAAGACGCTCAGCGATTGGAAAACTTGGCAGATCGACTTTCCGGGCAAGAGTTGCTCTCGTGGCTCGATCGCTCGATCAGCTTTGAAGATACAGCGGATTTGCAAGCGTCTTTAGGGGCGATCGCCACCAACCCTCAATTTAAATACAGCCGCTTATTCGCGATCGGTTTGTTCTCGCTATTAGAAAAAGCTGACCCTAACTTAGTAAAAGACCAAGAAACGCGAAACGACGCGATCGCTAAAGTCAGTGCGGCCTTGCACCTCCCAGAAGACAAAGTTAGCAAAGATTTAGATTTGTACCGCAGCAATTTGGAAAAAATGGCTCAAGCGCGAATAGTGCTTCAAGATGTCATCCAAGCGGAACGGAAAAAACGCGAAAAGCGAGAGACAAAAGTTACCGCTGGCCCTTCGGCTGAGTCTTCTGACAGCAGCAATTAATCGTTTGAAAGAAGGAAGAAGGAAGAAGGAAGAAGGAAGAAGGAAGAAGGAAGAAGGAAGAAGGAAGAAGGAAGAAGGAAGAAGGAGGAGAGAATTTTTTGTTTTAGGTAAGAAATAAAGAAAACTCTTAAATTTTAATTTTTTGTTCTTGAATTCTGGCTTCTGCCTTCTGGCTTCTGCCTTCATATCGTTTCCGGTTGCATCAAAATAATAAAATCGAGTCAACAGTTAACACTCAACCATTCAGTTTTTCCACCCCTCCTTCTACAGTCAACAGTCAACAGTCAACAATCACGGACGGTGCAACCGGAATTGATATCAGATGAATCTTGCTGGCTCAGAAACTAAAAATCCCGCTTTCTGAATTGAGCGGGATCTACTTAATCAAAATAGAGTTGTTGGGGTGGTACTAAGGCTGTGGCTCAAAATTAGTGGCGTTAGCTTGCAGCCAAGTGCTTAGCTGTGAAAGAACTTCGTTTCCCGAAGACTTGCCCAAAGCTGTGGGGTTTGGGGTGTCGGGCCTATCCAAGTTGCGGGCGATCGCTGCGTTGACTTCTTTGGAAATCAAATCGTGAAGTTGCTCTTTAGCCCTAGCCCTTTGAAAGTGAGCTCCCTCTTCCGTCGTAGCGTACAGAGGTGGCAGCCTATTTAAAGCATAAGCTGCAATATCTCCCACATCCAGACTCAGGTCGCTCGTCGCCTCAATTTCTGCCACCCTAGCGATCGCATCGCTGAGCACCAATTCTTCCATCACGTTGATGAACTGTTTGCGTGGCAGAACCACAACTTCGCCAGTCAACAAAGAGCCCATCAGACGATCGAGAGCCATGTACTCTTCGATCGACAATTCCGAAGCCGTATTGCATATCCGTCCCACCTCAGCTTCCATAGACGGCGTTAAATAGCCATCCTGCAAAGCCTGTTCAACAATTTTTTCAATACTCATATATGCGTCCCCGCTCAACGGCATCATCAATAAAGTTTTGTGAAGACGCGATTGTTAGCGTCTTGAGATTCGAGTTTTGAGAGTTGAGTTGAGAAATTTTATACAAATCCTAACTCAATACTGATAACCCATCACAGTTATCTGCACACCCCAGCCACAAACTTACCCCATAATTGACTGATAAATCCGTCAAAACCTGTAAAAACTCCTACTCAACTCCCTGAAGCCGCCAAGGTACAGGATCGACGGACTGCCCATGCACGTAAAGTCCCCAGTGCAGGTGAGGGCCTGTGGAAGCCCCTGTTGACCCCACAGTACCAATTACTTGACCGGCTTTCACGACATCGCCTTCCTTGACATCAATCCGGCTGAGGTGCATCAAAATACTTGCTACCCCCTGACCGTGGTCGATACCAACCACGTTTCCGTGGATTTTGAAGCCTTGAGATTCACGTCCCACTAGAGACACGCGACCTGCTGCTGGTGCCACTACAGGGGAACCGGAAGCACCCGCGTAATCAACGCCGCGGTGGTAGTAGTCTTGAGCAAATACCCCATTATAATAACGTCGCACCCCGTAAATAGTAGTAATTTCGCCGGAGTTGGGGCGCAACAATTTGCCATCCCAAAATTTTTCGGGTGTCACCAGTGCTTTAAATGCGTCTACGCGATCGAATTCGGCATCTGTACCTTCCTCGTCTTTCCCAGGCGGTAGCCAGATGGATTGAGTGGGAAAATTTCGCGATCGCACTTGCACGCTCAAGTTCTGCACTTGTCCATCACCTGCGACTTGGATTTGGCGAGCACCGGATTTCTCTACCGGCGTCGTCGGCAGCAGGGCCCGAAAGCGGCCGTTGCCGATCGGAAATGCGGGGTAGTTTTTTTGCTGTAGAGAAACTGTTGGAGTTTCCCCGCCGTTACCGTCAACCTGAATCATTACTGACAGCGTATCTCCCAGTTGGGGATTGGCCGGCGTCACAACTACCTGCAAAGCTTGTACCGGCAGGGCAAAACTTAAAAGGCCAGCAACAATTCCCCCGATCGAACTGGCGGTTAGCTTGTTTGCTTTCAACTGCCCCCACCGCAAAATCCGACCTGTAATTATTTCCGTACTTGGCCCGCAGTTGTCTCGATTCACAGTCATTACCATCACTAGCAGTCCTTAACCTTTCTCTCGCTGATATATTTTTAACTATCTACACTAACTTTAGCAATCCGCAATAAAAATTCCTGTAGTGCGGGGAGGAAAGCCCGCTTCAGTTAGACGCTCACACTACCGTTTCCACTACAAATCTAGGAGAACCCAAGTTTCAACAGAAACACTCTTCATCTCTAAGCGGATGGGATTATATTTTATCAGTCCTAGCTACTGTTGCATAACTTTTAATAATTGGTATTAGTTATAGTTCACGGCGCCACAACAGAATTATCTTTAACTCCTCTGCTGTTAAATCAATTCTTTCTTGGCCGTTTATTTGCCGAGAATGTTCCTCAAACTCTCTAGTTATTAGACCTCTTGCAAAAGTCAAAAACTCACCCCCCTCAGTCCCCCCGAAGCCGCGGGGGGAAGCAAGAAAAATTAGGCTCCCTCCCCGCGACTTCGGGGAGGGTTGGGGAGGGGTCTCAGCATTTTTGCAAGAGGTCTATTGTAGCCTGTTTTTGGCAAAATAGTATTGATTCCCTATTTTAAAATCTCACATCTAAAATTGTATGAGATAAAAATTGAGAATGGCTATAATCTTATCACCTAAATTTATAGGGATTCAAAGGTAGCGGTGAAACCATTTAAGGTCAAGCATTCTTCCATAAATTCCTCTACATCATTGACATCCTCAAGCTGATATTCCATAATGCGTTGAGCATCGCCTTTCATCTTTTTGGAAGAAAGAGGCGTAGCGGGATATTTATCAGCGATCGCTTTGAAAGCTTTGGAATGGGTATCCCAGCTTGCAGCAGAACATTTTATGATTAAAAGCCACATGATTAAATTCCTCCTTTGGTTGGGTTTAGTAATAGTCTGGCACGAGTAAAACTTAGATCGATAGTGCCGAAAAATCCAGGGATTCTGTGGTTTGGAAAAAAGCTAAAAGCCGAGCCACTATGTGAGCAACACCACCCTTAACATTAGACTCAACATTCAAAGGCATCACCGGATCATGGAGTGATAAGCGTAACAGAAACCAGCCGGATTCGCTAGGTGACGTGCAGGAAATTCGCAGACCTTCGTAGTTATTGGGAACTATTTTCCAGTCTGCTTGCGTTGAGACAAATTGTTGCAGTTGTTCAATAACGCGATCGCCGTGAGCCTTGAAATCATCTACACCAAGTTTAATCCGAAATTCTGCACTTTCTTCGGGTTCTTTTAAATTCGCAATTAAATCTGGCAAAGATTGGTTTGCTAGCTTTGACTTAGCCAATTCAATCAATAATTTGCTGACCAAATAAGCGCCATCATCCAGAAAATAATTTTCTTTCAAAGCTCCATGTCCAGAGGTTTCAATCGCCAGCCATGATTCCTGTCCGGCTTCATTGAGGCGAATCGACTCGTCAATCACATTTTTGTAACCGCGTTTAAAGCGATGGTGAATCCCTTTTAGATCCTGTTCGATGAATTGTGTCAAGCCATCGGAGGTGATAGAATCCGTGACAATGGTAGAGCCTGGGTGTTCTTTTAATACGATCGCCGAAATCAAGGCAATTAAGCGATTGCGATTGAGTTCCTTGCCCACTTGATCCACGGCCGCACTGCGATCGACATCGGTATCAAAAATAATCCCAAAATCAGCATGATGTTCAATTACCGCTTGACAAATCGACTGCATTGCCTGTTTATCTTCGGGATTTGGCACATGATTGGGAAAAGTACCATCTGGTTCTAAAAACTGACTGCCGGTGGTGTCTGCACCTAAAGGTTTTAAGACTTTATCAACATAAAAACCGCCAGCACCATTGCCCGCATCCACAACAATTTTTAATCCTGTTAGTGGTTGCTCAAAATTATCGGGATGATTTACTGATTCCCTAATCTTTGTGACAAATTGGTTAGCATAAACTGAGATAAAATCATGCTTTGTAATCTGACCGGGCGATGAGGCTGGCTGAAAATAATTGCTTTGGGCTAGTGTTAAGATATCTGTAATATCCTGCTTTTGTAACCCACCTTTGGCAGTGAAAAACTTTAAGCCGTTTCGATTAAATGGCAAATGGCTAGCAGTGAGCATAATCGCGCCGTCGCAATCAAAACCCGGGGTAATGGTACTCATAAACATGGCGGGGGTTGAGGCCATGTCAAAGTCGTACACTGTTGCACCAACTGAGGCGATTCCCTCCATGACAGCTTGCATTAAGGTTGGCCCTGATAGGCGACTGTCACGCCCGATCGCGATCGTTAATTCTGTCGCTGGTTTATTGACTTTTTGCACCAGCCAACTGACAAAGGATTTACCTAAGATTGTCGCAATTTCGGGCGTTAGGTTGACTTTTTCATTGGGAACGCCTTCGAGGGCGATACCGCGAATGTCTGATCCATTTTGAAGTTTTGTCCAGTTGAAGATTTGCATAATAATTGATAGTTAGTAGAAAAATAGGAGTCGGCTGTAGAAAGTGATCGTACAAACTTTCGTTTGCCGCTAGACGGTTCGACTCAGCTTCGCCGAACTTCTTTCACAGACTAAGAAATAAAGACGGGAGAAATCTAGGATTTGGTATTATTAGTCATTACGGTGACAGAGTTTTTCAATTCAATCAGCTAATCGGCATTTAAGTTGTATTTAAAGAAACAATCCCAGTCTTGTGGGTGGGATTTGAGCAACGCCCAAAATATCCAATTGAAATGTTGAACCGCTTACTGAGAATTTTGGCCCCATCACCGCTAAGCTTAAGCTCTAATTTCTTAGTCGCGTTCAACGCTGTAAATTGCCTGCAAGCGGAACTCACCATGAGGGGGAACTTCCACAATATCTGTAGCTGCATTGGTCGTTTCTACGCAGAGTAAACGCTGATAATCTGCATCATCAAGGTCGGCCATATTTGCAGAAATTGTCACCCAGGGATTCCACACTACGACGGATTTACTACCCGATGATTTAATGCGAATCCGGCGATTGAGGGCGCTATCGTCAATGACTAATTCATTGGTGACATCGAGATAAATGCGATCGACTTCACTTGTTACTACCACTGCACCTACTTGAGTTTTTTCGACACCACCATCCGCTTTATCAAGATACTGGCTATTTTCTAAACCTAAAACCTGCACGCGGTTGATATCCCCGACTTGGAAATAGGTGTGGAAAGCTTGGGTGAGGGGAAATGCTTTATCGCCTAGATTGCGGGTGATTAATTCTACACTGAGGCTGGTGCCGATCGTAATTGCGATCGCCAGTTCAAAAGCTTGGGGCCAAATTGCTCTAGTTTCATCGGTATCCTTGAGTCCGAGAGTGACTTTGGTGGCGCCGTCGGGGGTTGTGGCGGTTTCTAGCACATTCCAGAGGCGATTCCGCACAAACCCATGACTCGGACGCCCCAAGGCTTCGGGATCTGGGCCAAACCAGGGCCAACAGATGGGTATACCGCCTTTGATGGCTTTCCCTTCTGCATAGTAGGCTTTGTCGCTGAGGAACATCAAGTCTGTGGTTTCGGTGGCTGGTTGAAAGGAGAGCACTTGACCGGAATACACAGAAATTAAGGCTTTGGCTTGACCGTTGTCGATGTGAATCATCGGGAAACCACCGTTTCCCATGGCGAAGGTGAGGTGGCCGGCAATGCCGTAGTCTGTGTTTAACTGGTCAATACTCATGCTGTTAGCTTAGTTAATTGCTTTACAATTATCCGATATTATGGTTGCCAGATTGATTAGATTGTTGGGTTGGACGGGGGAAGGTGCGATCAACACAATCATGCACTCAGAGAAACGAATTGGGAGTGCCAAGTGATCGCAAGGCGATGTGCGTTCGATCGCACATCGCCTTGCTGAGTTCTCCGTCAGCCAGCTAATGCAGCAGTTCATCAAAACACGGCGCAGCCGCCAAACTCCGCATCTCTTCGAGGGTGATTTCAGGTGACAATTGCCAGAAATGCGCCTAAAACAAGCCAAAGAGCGCTATCCGAGTGACTGCATCCGCTAGCGTTCGCATCGAATCACGTCACGGCAATGGGAACCTGCCTTGTACTTGAGGCCGCATCAAAAAAGCCTTTATTGAGCGACTGGTTTACAGAAACACTAAAAAATTTATTCCTAGTGGATTTGTGTAAAACCGACGATCGCAAATTCGCTTAATTACCAAGCGCGATCGTATTGAATAGGAGCAGGAACGGATTGACGTAGTTGCTTCGCAGCCCGCATCGGCCAATAAGGATCGCGCAGCAGTTCTCTGGCAAGTAATACCATATCTGCTTGACCTGTACGGATGATGTGGTCAGCCTGCGCGGGTGCAGTAATCATACCAACGGCTCCGGTGGCGATGTTGGCTTCGCGTCGAATGCGATCGGCAAAAATAGTTTGATAACCTGCACCCGTCGGAATCTTTTCACCCGGTACAATTGCGCCTGATGAACAATCGATTAAATCAACGCCCAGTGACTTTAATTTATCGCTGAGTGCAATACTTTGTTCAATATCCCAACCATTTGGAACCCAATCGGTTGCAGAGATGCGAACCCAAAGCGGTGTTTGATCCGGCAAAATATTTCGCACCGCTTCTACGACTTCACATAGGAACCGGATGCGATGCTCAAAACTTCCGCCATAGTCATCAGTCCGTTGATTGCTCAAGGGAGACATAAATTCATGCAGTAGATAGCCGTGAGCGGCATGAATCTCGATTACGTCAAATCCGGCTTCGAGGGCGCGTTGGGCTGCGTTCACAAAGAGTGTCGTCTGCTTCTGAATGTCTTCGATACTCAGAGCTATCGGGGCGGGGCTACCGGGTTCAAATGGAATGGCGCTAGGGGCGATCGAAGTCCATCCTCCTTGAGATTCCGAAAGCACATCGCCGCCCTCCCACGGAAGCGCTGTACTGCCTTTTCGACCTGCATGAGCAAGTTGAATTCCTGCAACCGCACCGTTGCGGTGAATTAACTCGACGATTCGCGCCAACATTTCAATGTGAGCGTCTTGCCAGATCCCCAAATCTTGTGGCGTAATTCGTCCTTCAGGCTCGACTGCCGCTGCTTCAGTCATCACCAGCCCTGCCCCTCCTACGGCTCGACTGACGAGATGAACCAGATGCCAATCATTCGCGAATCCATCAACGCTTGAATATTGACACATGGGAGAAACTGCAATGCGATTTCGGAAGGTAACGCCACGTTGATCGAATGGCTCAAATAAATGCGACATGGTTGTAAATGCGTGAGTTATAAAATGCACAGATGTCAAGTACAGACTTTCTTCACATTGGGAAGTTGACTGAGCTCATTCCACCAAGTCCGCAGTTTCGGAGTTTGAGCGATCGTTGCTTTGTACTCTGGGGCCTGCGATAGGTAGGTCAAGACCGGAATTAGGTAGAAATCGGCAATGCTCAGTTCGTCACCGAGCTAATACGGGTGTCCTACAGTTAGGGAGTCGATCGCCTCCAGTGCAGTCTTGACAGGTGCGACGGCAGCTTTCTCCAAGCTACATCCCGAATGGACAAGTCATTTTGAGGTATCAAGAGCAACGACAAAATTACTTGTCTAAAACCTAAATCTTTATTGTTAGCAAAACCGGGGATTACTAGAAAAAGACACAAAAGTGCCTGAGTAATTATCCACTATATCGGCTCAATCCGCACGACACGTTTGACTAAAAAAGATTTTAACTGGTCTTTTTTACCGATCGCCGATCGGTGAACATACACCATGATAAAACCGCTCAATACAAAAAAGTAATCAACACCGCTCCACCCAGCCTGAAATAAATTTAAAAAAAGTAACTTGATTTAATCTCTCGGCGCTCATCTCGTTAAGGTAAAACATTACCGCTAACACAGCCGCAATCCCTCGATAAACGTGCAAGAGGTTAAGCTTTTTGTGAAGACTTGAACTCTGTGCCATGAAAAAATACCTTAGTCAAGGGTGGCCATTGTGCTTGTGGCTCAACTATAGTCAACGCGCCAAACATAGTCCACACATTAGATACTATAATATAACTTTATATTTTTTTCATAAAGTTGTGCAAGAAGACTTCCGACTGATCGTTGACTTAGTTCTAGTTCTCGCTGCTGCCGCAGCAGGAGGACTCTTTGCATCGCTGTTGCGACAGCCGGTAATTCTCGGCTACCTGCTGGGAGGGATCGTAGTTGGGCCGGCCGGTTTGGGGCTGATTAAAGAATTAATTCAGGTAGACACCCTGGCTGAATTCGGGGTTGCCTTTCTGTTGTTTGCCTTGGGAGTGGAATTTTCTTTCGCCGAACTCCAGAAAGTTAAAACCATTAGTTTGGGCGGGGGGGGCTTGCAAATTGTGCTGACGATCGCCATTACTACTGCAATTTCCTTGGCTGTAGGCTGGGTAGAATCGCCCGCTCAAGGCGTGTTTTTAGGAGCGATTCTGTCGCTTTCCTCGACTGCGGTTGTACTCAAGTGCTTGATGGAGCGCAATGAATCCGGTACTTCCCACGGTCAAGTCATGCTGGGAATATTAGTAGTTCAAGATTTGGCTTTGGGGCTAATGCTAGCAGTTTTGCCGGCACTCAATCAGCCAGCAGAAGAGATCGGCATGACGGTAGCGTGGGCCCTGCTGCGGATCGGGTTATTTGCTATCGGTGCTGTAGTCGCGGGCATTTGGCTGGTACCGCAGTTGCTGCGCTACCTGGCGAAAACAGAAAGTCGGGAACTGTTTTTGCTGGGAGTTGTGGTTTTGGCTTTAGGGATTGCACTGCTGACAGAATATTTGGGTTTTTCGATCGAGATGGGCGCATTTGTGGCGGGTTTAATGATTTCGGAGGTGGAATATGCCGACCAAACTCTAACTTATGTTGAGCCTTTGCGAGATATTTTTGCATCCTTATTTTTTGTCACCATCGGAATGTTAATTGACCCGATGTTTCTGTGGAACCATCTAGAAGTAATTCTGGGACTGGTATTTATAGTATTTGTCGGCAAATTCTTGATTATAACGCCGATCGTCCGACTATTTGGCTATCCGCTCAAAACAGCATTAATCACAGGTTTGGGCTTAGCTCAAATAGGAGAATTCTCCTTTGTACTCGCTAGTTCCGGCCAAGCTATGGGGCTGGTTTCGCGGAACGTTTACCTGTTAATTTTAGGAACGACAGCAGTCACCCTCGTGCTGACTCCGTTTGTGTTGAGAAGCGTTCCCCAGTTATTGAAATGGGCAGAAAATTTCGGGCCTTTACAGCGCTATTTTGACGAAACATCTCAACCTGTGGCAATAGCTGAAACTTTGCCGGAACAAAATTATGTTGTGGTTTGCGGCTACGGGCGAGTCGGCAGAATTTTAGTCAAAATGCTGCAAAGCCGCAACTGTTCAGTTGTGGTGATCGACGAGTCAGAAAGTAGAATTCAAGATTGCAGAATGCAAGGAATTCCTTACATTTACGGGAATGCTGCCAGCTTGCACGTATTGGAAGCCGCGCGGGTGGAACGGGCAAAAGCCATGGCGATCGCCCTTCCCGATCCCATGAGCACTCGCTTGTGTCTGAAGCGGGCTTTAGAATTAGTCCCGGATTTGGATATTGTGGTGTGTGCGAACCAAGATAAAGACATCGAACTGCTTTACCAACTGGGGGCCTGGGAAGTCGTGCAGCCGGAGTTTGAGGCGAGTTTAGAACTGTCTTCCCACTTGCTGGCTGGCATGGGACTTTCGGCAATGGCGATCGGGCGAGATGTGCAGCAAATTCGCAGCAGCCGCTATCTGGAATTGCGGCCACCGCGCGAACCTTTGGCGATTTCGCGGGATTTGAAAGTGGCGGTTCGAGATATGAACAGCGAGTGGTACAGCTTGCCGTCGGGTTCTCCCATCGCCAGCATGACTCTGGAAGAAACTAACCTGCGCCAGTTGACAGGAGTCAGTGTGATGGCGATCGTCCGCGAGAATGGCGAGGAAATTGATTATCCTAACGGCAAGACAGCTTTGCTGTCGGGCGATCGACTTTTTGTAGTGGGAGAACCGGAAGAACTCATCAGTTTTGAGTTGCTGGCGAAGGGGGAAGTTGCTGTGCCGCAGGGCGACAGTTCTTGCCAGTGGCTGAGGCTGCCAGCAAACAGCCCTTGGGCGGGCAAAAAACTGTCAGAGGTAGATTTGCTAACCCAGTACGGGGTGCAGGTGCGGGCGATCCGCCGGGAAGGGAAATTTACTCGCTGGCCGGACGGAACTAGCAATTTGCAAGAAGGCGATCGTTTGCTGCTGTGCGGCGGCTTCTACGAGCTCGGCTTGATGCAGCGGACGGCCTCACCACCGATGCCACAACCTGCTTTAAAGCTGCCTTTGGTCAAGGCCCAAGTCAGCGAAAAGCTGTTTAGCGATTAGGGAAGGAAGAAGGAAGAAGGAAGAGGGAAGAAGGAAGAGGGAAGAAGGAAGAGGGAAGAGGGAAGAGGGAAGAAGGAAGATTTGTTCCACTGTCTCCCTCTCCCAATCTCCCCCTCTCCCTCTCTCCCAATCTCCCCCTCTCTCTCTCCCACTCTCCTCAGCCGTTGGGTTTGAGATAAGCAATTGCTGGCCGCGAGATCAGAATTTGTGTTTCTGAGGGATCGAGGAGGCAAATGCAGCTATTATCCTGCCAAAAAATTCTGCCCGCTAGTAAGTCGCCGGTCAGGAGTTTGAGCTCCACCTGTTTTTTGTCTTTGATGTAGCTTTGTATTAAGCGAACACTGGGCAATCCGGTTTCAAATTCAGACATAGTTCAGAAAAATATAGTCAAATATTACCTTAAACCATATTCTTCTGTTTATACCGTTTAACCCTTACTGCCGCAACTACAAGCGCGTCTAGCCGAGGAGGGATAAACCAGTTTGCCGCTATTTTTCGACCGATATTCATTGAGCCATTGACATCAGCATTAATTAGATATCCCTGTGGAGTTATAAAAATTATATTGTTTATATTTCAGTAGAAAGGACTATAAATTGCATAAAGTTTTATAATACTGGGAAATGGGTAATTTGGTCAGCAAATTATCGAATCAGTTTTAACCAAAAGAGGTTTGTTTTTATGCCGATCGAGTTTGCGAAGTATCACGGACTGGGAAATGATTTTATTCTGATTGACAATCGCCACTCGTCAGAACCAGTGATCACGCCAGAACAAGCTGTGGATTTGTGCGATCGACATTTCGGGATTGGCGCAGACGGTGTGATATTTGCTCTTCCGGGTCAAAACGACACTGATTATACGATGCGGATTTTTAACTCCGACGGTTCGGAACCGGAAATGTGCGGCAACGGGATTCGCTGTTTGGCTAAGTTTATCGCCGATTTGGAATCGAAAGAAATTCACCCCCCCCAACCCCCCCTTGCTAAGGGGGGGAGTGAATCGAAAGAAATTCACCCCCCCCAACCCCCCCTTGCTAAGGGGGGGAGTGAATCTAACACTGAGTACCGGATTCACACAGGTGCGGGCGTTATTATCACCGAATTGCGATCGGACGGTCAGGTGAAGGTGGATATGGGGGTTCCCCGGCTGCTGGCGGCGGAAATTCCGACAACTTTGGCTGCATCGGATGCCAAAGTTATTGATGTGCCGATCGAAGTTGCTGATAAATCTTGGTCTGTTACCTGCGTCAGTATGGGCAATCCTCACTGCATTACTTTTGTAGAGGATGTTGCGGCTGTTGCTTTAGAAACTGTCGGGCCTCAATTCGAGCACAACAAAGCATTCCCGCAGCGTACCAATACCGAATTTATTCAAGTGATACGTTCGGATTACGTAAAAATGCGGGTGTGGGAAAGAGGCGCGGGTGTTACTCTAGCTTGTGGGACTGGTGCTTGTGCTGCTGTGGTAGCTGGGGTGTTGGTAGGGAAGTGCGATCGGGCCACTGCGGTTGAACTCCCCGGCGGCGTTTTGGAAATCGAATGGGCAGAAGTTTCTGGGCGGATTTACATGACCGGGCCGGCACAGCGAGTATTTACTGGTTGTATTAGTCATTAGTCCTCAGTCATCAGTTATTAGTCATTAGTTATTAGTCATTGGTCATTGGTCATTAGTCATTGGTCATCAGTCATTGGTCATCAGTCATCTATGGGTGGTTTAAGGCAGTTTTTTGTATAATTGACAAAAAATTGAAATTGGATAATTCAAAATTTTTCTTGAATTCTGACTAAGGTCTTCCCCGTTGAGAACTAATTGGCTGCGGACTAATGACTACTGACTACTGACTACTGACTAAAATCTCATGACTAATGACTGATGACTAAGGACTAATGACTAAAATCTAAAATCTAAAATCTAAAATCTAAAATTAAGTAGGTGGGCTGGCATGGCTGGAGGTATTTATCTGATTCAGGACGACGACAGGCTGGTAGAAATGATGGAACAGCCCTACGACTCGGAAGACCAGTTACAAGACTTGCTAGTAACTTATCCCAATTTGATCGCGGGAGACCAAATCGATCGGGCGACGCCGCGCAGGTGGCTGTTAATTTCGCGGGAAGCAGCAGTGGCCAGCGATGAGGAAACAGCGGTGCAGTGGTCGCTGGATCATTTGTTTCTCGACCAAAATGCCGTTCCTACTTTGGTTGATGTCCGGCGAACTCCTAATGCTGATATCCGGCAAAAAGTTTTGGGTCAGTCGATCGACTATGCTGCTAATGCGTTGTTTTACTGGCCGATCGATTCAATTATTGCTCTGTTTGAAGCTAATTGTCGCGATCGGGGTCGCGATCCCGAACAGATTTTTGAAGAGTTTCTCGGTGCAAATGCTAATGAAGAAAGATTTTGGCAGAAGGTTAAAACTAATTTGCAAGCGGGTAAAGTTCGCTTAGTGTTTGTAGCTGACGAGATTTCCGCTGAAATGCGCCGAGTTGTGGAATTTCTCAACGAACAAATGGACCCAGTTGAAGTTTTAGCCCTGGAAATTAAGCAGTATGTAAGTGAAGACGGTTTGAAAACGCTGGTTCCCAGAGTGATCGGTCAGACAGCCGAAGCACAGCAGAAAAAATCCAGCGCAACGCGCGAAAGAAGGCGCTGGGATGAATCTTCATTTTTTGCGGAAATCAAAGCTAGACGAGGCGCGGACGAGGCGCAAATGGCAAAAGCAATTTACCTTTGGGCGAAAAGTCAAGAACCCGAAGTTCAAATCCACTGGGGAACGGGGGACGCCTACGGCGGTTTCGCCGCTCAATTGCCTCAAAAGGGAAGAAAACCCTATCAGTTATTCACTGTAGATATTGCTGGCAGAATGGAGATTTCTGCTAACAATTACGGTTCCCAGCCGCCGTTTAATGCGGAACAAAATTGGCTGGAATTGAGAAGTAAGCTGAGTTCGATCGGTCTGTCGCTACCTACAGAACCGGGCGAGAGAAGGTCGCCGAGTCTGGCTTTGTTTACTTTGCAAGATGAATCTGCACTGAAGCAAGTTATGGAAACTTTTGATTGGGTGATTGAGGAAATTAAAGCGTTATAGTCAGTAGTCATTAGTCATTAGTCAGTAGTCATTAGTCAGCAGTCAGTAGTCATTAGTCATTAGTCATTAGTCCTTGGTAGTTAATAATTGGTTACGATCGACAACAAATAACAAATAACCAATAACAACTAACAACCTACAAATCACCAATAACAACTAACTAATGACCACTAACTAATGACTACTGACTACTGACTACTGACTAATATCGAATATTAGCTTGTTTCAAACGCCGCAATGCTTCTCCCAGTCGATCGCAATCTGCAATCAAGCTAATTCTCACATATCCTTCGCCACCCGGCCCAAAAGCATTCCCAGGAGTCACCACAACACCCGTTTGCTGCAAAACATTCAGGGCAAAATCAGTCGAACTCATGCCGCGAGTACAGGGAACCCACAGATACATTGCAGCCAGAGGTTTAGGAATATTCCACCCTAATTCTGCCAATCCTTCCACCATGAAATCCCGGCGAGTCCTGTAACGATTCTGCACTTCGTGCAAGTAACTGTCCGGCAATTGCAGTGCTGTTTCTGCTGCTGTTTGCAAAGCGGAAAATATACCGTAATCTAGGTTAGTTTTTAATGTCCGCAAACCTTGAATAATTTTGCTATTTCCTACTACAAAACCGACGCGCCAGCCTGCCATATTGTAGGTTTTGGACATGGTGTGAAATTCGACACCGATTTCTTTACCGCCGGGAATTTCTAATAAACTTGTCGGTTGATAGCCGTCAAAGGCTAATTCCGCATAACACAAGTCGTGAACCAGCAAGATTTGATGTTTGTGTGCGAAAGCAACAATATCTTTGTAAAATTCGCGGGGTGCAGTTGCTCCAGTCGGATTACTGGGATAATTAAAGTAGAGTATTTTGGCTTGTTCGGCTACGCTGTCGGGAATGTCGGCTAAGTCAATTACCCAGTCATTTTCTGGTTTGAGAATGATGTTGTGAACTTTTGCACCGGCGATGATTGGGCCGCGAAATAATACGGGATAAGCAGGACTTGGTACTAATATTAAATCCCCTGGATTGATATAGGCGATCGCAAAATGTGCTAAACCTTCTTTAGAACCCAACAGAGGCAATGCTTCGCTTTCTGGATCGAGTTCAACGTTGTAGCGGCGGCTGTACCATTTAGTAATAGTACGGCGAAAACTGGCAGTTCCTTCAAAGGGTGGATAGCCGTGATTTGCAGAATTTTGGATGGCTGCGACGGCGGCTTCTACTACTGGTTGAGGAGTGGCACCGTCGGGGTTTCCCATTCCTAAGTCTATTAAATCGAGTCCTTGTTCGCGGGCGCGGGCTTTGAGTTCGTCGAGACGGGCAAATACGTAGGGCGGTAGTTTTTGCAACCTGTCAGCAGGGGTAATCCAATCCAAGGTCATTTATTTTTTGTCAGTTGTCAGTTTTCCTGGTTTGTAGTAAGGACTTTCATCCTTGCTAGCACAGCCTTTTCAGGACTTTAGTCCTTACTACAAACTGTTTTAATTCTTAATCTTTAATTCTCCCACAGGTGCGGTGGTAGAAACCATCGCTGCCATTAATTGTTGGGGAACAACTTTAAAAGGCAGTCGGTGGATGTCGGAATTGGGATTGCAGGCTATGTCGGCGGCGCGCTGCAATTCTGCTATGGTAATGTCTCCGAGTCCTAGGTTGTCTAAAGTTTGGGGTAATCCAATCTCGGCGTAGAATTTTAGCAGTTGCTGTCTGGCGCTAGCGGCGAGTTGATTGTTTTGCAGCATTTCTTCTAGTCGCAGTTGTACTAAAATGCCGTAGGCGACTTTTTCGCCGTGCAATGTGCCGTGACTTGCTAATAGATGAGTTAGGCCGTTGTGGACGGCGTGGGCGGCGACGGTGCGACATTGGGCGCCGCCAATTCCGCCGATTACTCCTGCTAGCAATACCGCTGCATCTGTGACTTCTTGCCAGGTTTCGCTACCGGGTTCTTTGAGGGCGGTGGCTGATTTTTGGAATAATATATCGCGCAGTATTCTAGCTTGTTGAACGGCCGAAATAATCAGGGTTTGTTCCGAGTGTCCGCTGCTGACTGATGCTTCGTACCATTTGGCGATCGCATCTCCAATTCCTGCTACTAATGTCCGCTGTGGTGCGGTTTGAATTAAGCCGTAGTCGAGTATTAATAAGTCGGGACATCTGGCTAATGTGACATCGTATTGGAATGCACCTTCTTCTGAATAAATGTTAGAAAGGGCTGTCCAAGCGGCACAGGTGGCTGCTGATGTGGGTATGGTGACGATCGGGATTTTGCACTGATAAGCGACGAGTTTGGCTGCGTCTAAGGCTTTGCCGCCGCCGACACCGATGATGAAATCGGCTTCATGCGTTTGGGCTGCTGCGCGGAGGGTTTCGAGGCTGGTTTCGCTGCAATCTTTGCCGTATGCTGTTTCGGCGGATTTTAACTGCTGCTGTTCGAGGATTGGTTGCAGGTAGGGTTGGGCGGCGGCGAGGGAGTTGCTGCCGCCGACGATTAGCGGGCGCTTTCCGAAACGGGCGATCGCATCTCCGGCTTGTGCGATCGCCGATCGACCCCGCAATACACAGGCGGGAGCAATTGTCAAGGAATAAATTGCAGTTGGGGTGGCGGTTTTAGTGCTTTGGGTTTGAGTCATCGAACCACTGGATAAGTGACGAGAAGGTTGACGCTTTGCAGGATTGCTGGATTTTATAGGATAACTCTAACCCATGTTGGGCGATCGGGTAAGTTTTGTAAAGTTTTTATTAAGTATTGTGCGGGGTTGGGGGATGGGAGGGGGGAGTTGAGGGGCGAGCGCGAGTATTCACCCAATTGTAGACTTCCAATTCGATCGTTTTAATAATGTATGTTGCATAGTGCTGAAAGGACAGATGCTTTGCTTCAGCATAACAATTGTAGATTGAGAAGCTTTACAGTGTTTGATATGTTCTTTGTCGATCGCTATTGTCAAGGAAGGAGCTAGTCACGATATGCTCTGCTTTTATACCAGCCTCAATCAGTAATTGGCTTAAACCTTCCTCGCAGTTATCCTCTTCAATTACAACTTGATTATCGACTAAACCAGCATGAAACAGAATCGTGTCAATGCTTCATTAAGAAAAGGAGAGTCTGACGGGGAGTAAGAAGGGTTTGACATACATGAGCAACTTGGGGTATTGTGTGGTTATATGATGTATTGTACAATGTCTGCGACACAATTATACGTTCGACTGCGGAGTTACCAGTAGGAAATAGCCGCAAGCTTGTTTATTGGATACAAGTATCGACAGATTTGTGTTGGGTTAGCTAAAATATGCCAAATTGCAACTTAAAATTTAAGGCAGTAACAAAGGAGTAAGTGATTGAAACCTACTTGCCATGTCTGTAAAAAACGGATTGAGGATAACAAAGGAACTTATTGGATAAAAGGAACAGGTGGTATTTTTGCGAGAGGTGTATATCCTAGTACATTAGTGTGTGCACATTGGGGAAAATGTGCGAAAGCTTTAGGTAGATACTTTGACCAATTTCCTCCAGATGAGAAGGGAGAGTTCTGGTTTTGGGCTCATTTACCTTTCTTCACTCAATCCGATGAGAAAGTAACTGATGACGATAAATTTATTTATGTTCTAAAGTCGAACAAATATTACAAAATAGGCATTGCTAAGGAAGTTGCAAAAAGGATGCGGGAACTGCAAACAGGTGATCCAGTTAAACATTTATTTGTTTGCTCTTCTTTTTTTGAAAATGCACCTAAATTTGAAAGTCTTTTACACGAAGCTTTTCACGAGTATCGAGTAGGAGGCGAGTGGTTTGAGTTGCCACCTGAAAAGCTAGAAGAGCTAATTAAAATTTTAGAAAATAAGGATTTTATAATGCAGGTTCCACCACTAGATAATATAGTTTACTATCCTCCCAGTACACGGGTTTTATGGCGTAATCAGCCCGGTATTGTACATAGTTTAGTTATTAAATCCTATAAATATGAGGTTGGCTACAATATAGTGCTTGACTCCCAAAGTTGTAGAGATGAGCCAGAAGTAACCAATTCAGGCTATGACGAGTTGATTTTAGAAGATGCTCGTATACCAAGTGTAGAAGGTTACGAGGTCGAACCCGTCGAGCCAAATGATTTCTGAGGATGACATAACGTCTTTAGTCGCTCAACAGGAACTTTACATTTTTCCCGACAGGTGAAACCCGATCGCCCGCAACTTTGATCGCTCGCTCGCCCCTTTCCCATATCCTAGAAAAACACAGGCACTGTCAAGACTCAAATCAGATCGGGATCGATCGCCTTCTCTGTGCGATCGCGCACGAAACCATTCCTAGTTTATGATGGTTGTAACAGAATTTGTGGGATTATGATTTCTGTGCAATTAGCCTTCTTGCCTTCATGCCAACGAATGATTCTGACCTACAAATCCAAGCGCGAAGAATTCTAGACACGATTGCTTTCATTCCTTTTGAGCAATGTCAACCCTTGACCCGTGGGTTTGAGAGCATTCCTGCGCGTCCTGGCATTTATGCAATCAGGCACAGAACTGATGGATTGCTCTACATCGGTAAAACCAAGAGCTTACGAGGTCGCTTCAGTGGTGGGCACAAAGCTTTTTTGTGGGCATGGCTCGATAAATATAGCGATGAAGACATACGGATTGCAGTACAGACAATTTCTCACTGGCAGAACCCTGCGTTACTATTGGAGCTAGAAGCCATCATTCTAAGAGCTACTGAACCCCCTTACAATGTCCAAATTCCAACTGAGATGTAAATGCCATGCAAGCCAAACTTCAAGAGCAACTTTCCCTCGCTGATGCCGAAGTTATTTTAGGACGTTTTCCTGAACGAATTCGTGCTGCCCTAATTGCTCGTGCTGCTGAAATTGAATATCCAATCGAAGCCGTCATTGAGATGGCGATCGCTAGTTTCCTTGACACGGAGGCATTAGGTTTTGCAGATTGCAAACCAGGACGCGGACAATAACAGCGTCAAGTGGCGATCGCGGCGGTCTAACAACCCAGTTCGAGCGGACTACCGAAGGATATTGGTGGCGATGGAAAAGTTAATTCTAGCCACTCAACCGGAACGTTACATTTTTCTATCCCGACAGGTGAAACACGATCGCCCGCAACTTCTTGGGATCGCTCCCCCCCTTTCCCACATTCTAGAAAAACACAGCTATTCAAATCAGAAAAAAGCCGACTAAGCATCTTTTTGAACTTCTATGCGATAGTTGTAGCCCTGTTCAGTCAGAAACAGTTGGCGGTGTCGGGCAAAATCTTCCTCGCAAGTTTGTAGCGATACTAATGTATAAAAACTCGCAGTATGTCCGTCGGATTTCGGGCGGAGAATTCGTCCGAGGCGCTGCGCTTCTTCTTGGCGAGAACCATACTTTCCCGATACTTGAATTAAAACATCGGCATCGGGTAAATCGACGGCAAAATTGCCCACGCGAGATAGAATTAATCCGGGAATCTCTTTGTGGCGGAATGCTTCGTATAACCGATCGCGATCTGCCTGTTTTGTCTTCCCCGTAATCAGAGGCAATTCGGTAATTTTGGCGATCGCATCCAACTGTTCGAGATACTCACCAATAATTAAAATACGATGTCCCGCTTCCTTTTGCAACAAACTTTGCACCACATCCAACTTACCCGGATTTTCCGCAGCAATCCGAAACTGGCTGCGGCGGGGCGCTAGGGCATATTCCATTTTTTCTGCCTCATTTTGGGCGACGCGGATTTCCGTACAATTGGCAGTGGCAATAAATCCCTGTCCTTCCAATTCGCGCCAAGGTACATCATAGCGCTTGGGCCCAATCAAGGTGAATACATCGCCTTCTTTCCCATCTTCGCGAATCAATGTTGCAGTTAAACCTAACCTGCGTCGTGCTTGTAATTCAGCAGTGATCCGAAATATCGGTGCAGGTAATAGATGGACTTCATCATAAATAATCAGTCCCCACGATTGGGCATTAAACAACTCGAAATGCGGGAATTCATCATCTTTATTCGATCGATAACTTAGCATTTGGTAAGTCGATAGGGTGACAGCAGCCGTCTGTTTGGTGACACTGCTGTACTCAGCGATCGCATCCTCAGTTAAACTCGTTTTGTCTAAAATTTCCCTGCGCCACTGGTGCACTGAAGTCAAACTGCTGGTGAGGATGAGTGTCTTTTGCTTTACCAAACTCATCGCTAACATCCCCACAATCGTCTTACCAGCCCCGCAGGGTAGGACGATCGTCCCACTTCCACCTTTTACCTCCCCGTCCTGATAGAATGCCTCTGCTGCTTCTTGTTGATAAGCACGCAACTTAAAGGGCAAATCTGTTAAAGTACGATCGCGCAAAGAAATCCCTAATTCGGCACCCTCGACATATCCAGCCAAATCTTCTGCCGGATAGCCCACTGCTAGTAAAGCTTGCTTGAGTACGCCGCGATTCCCGGCATCGACTTGAAAGCAAAGATCCGAGATGCGCTTGCCCAACATTGGTTTAACGCGATCGTCCCGTACCAGCAATTCCGCTAGGGGCAAATCGGCAATTCGCAGTTGTAAATCGGGGCTAGCCGCATCGATTCTTTCAATTACAGTTAATCCATACCGCGCCCCCAACAGTTCAATTTCCTGCGCTACGGAGTCAGGAATGGGATACTTGGCATACTTTCGCAAAGCTGCGATCGCGTCTTCAACTGGCATTCCCGCCGCCCGCGCATTCCACACGCTGAGGGGCGTGATGCGATAGGTGTGGATGTGTTCGGGACTTTTGATTAATTCCGCAAAGGGGGCGATCGCTTCTCGCGCCTGTTGTGCTGTGGGGGCGTGAACTTCTAGTAAGATCGATCGATCGCTTTGCACGATCAAAGCATTTTCGGGAACATAATTCATAAGAAGAAGGAAGAAGGAAGAAGGAAGAAGGAAGAGGGAAGAGGGAAGAAGGAAGAGGGAAGAGGGAAGAAGGAATGCACTACACGGATTAACACGGATACACGGATTAATTATTAGGCTTGTCTCAAATGCGATCGGGAAGAAGGAAACTATTTTAGATACTTGTAGGAGTGAAGCAGTCGGGCGATTGTCCCTGCAATAAATTTCAGGATTTGTATCCTCCTGCTTCACCCTGGCGCGAGTGCGATCGATACCACCGGACACTATCTTCTACCAATTTTAAACGAAATAACAGTATTCTTGTCCCCCCCGCAATGCAGCGGGGGGGCTAGGGGGGGTCGAAGAGTGTTGCACGATTTTAGAGAAATGGTATTACTATTTATCCCGCTGGGGTAAGACGTAGCCGATCTGCCGCAGGGCGTTGCGAAACTTAGTTTCCTGGGATAATGGAACTGTTAAAGTGCGATCGCCCGCTAGCTGACAGAATTTTTTGGTACGGGAATCATTAGCAATCAACACTGCTAAATGGGCGTTTTTACATTCGATTAACTTGACAGTTCCTGCATCTTGCAAACTATTCGATCGTTCTGTAATATCCGTCAGAAATTGCTGTACGGTTTCCGGTAGCGGTTCGATACTTCTGGTCTCTAAAACTTCTTTAAATTCTGCTAGCGGGTATCCGGCTTCAATCGCGGTAAATAGCTTTTGTCGATCGAGTTGCCAGACGACATCGGAAACTTTTTTAGTATAGAGATCGAGGACGATCGCATCTGATGTCGCAATGCCTTCTCCTGCTACAACAATATCTAAATTGGGCAGTACGCGGAGTGTTTGACGGAACTCAATTGCTGGCGGGGTGTAATTGTTAGTCAATCCCAAACAGTAAGCCCCCAAAGCTGTCAGGCGAAAAGAGATTAAGCCGTCGTAGCGGCTGAGAAATCTCAAATCGTCCGTTCCCCAAAGATCGTCAAAATCGCTGGGTACGAGGGAAGGATCGGCATAGGCAACATCAATTATTCCCAGGGTAGCAACATACTCAAACAACAGGCAGCGCATATATCTTTCTTGCAGAATATGCCAATCGTGACTGCCCGAATATCCTAAGTTACCATACCCAAATTCAGAAATATAGAGATTGTCGGGATCGCGCGTTACTTCAAACCGATTCCCAGTTGCCAACATATACCTGCTAAATTCGCTAAACAGAATCCATTTACCGACAGGACATTCTGCTAGCCTTGAGGCGATCGCCTCTCTCCGCCCCGCCACCGCTGTCATGCCGCGCGCGCCCTTGCCGGTTTGTCCTTTAATCGCATCAATGCGGCGAAATTCATCAAAAGTGTTTGTTTTTAACCAGCGCTTCCATGCTGTCTGTAATCCTTTGGCAGGTGATTCTTGCAAAGCTTTCTGTCCCGCTTTGGTCAAAACAAGCTTTTTGCCCGATAGTTCGGCGAATTTGCTCGCTTGGGCGATCGCGGCCCAAGCAAAGGATTTGATGTTACCAACCTCGTAGAATATATCGCCCTTTTCCAAGGTAGCTTGGCGCTGTTCGTCGTTATAAAAATCACCCCCTTGCAATACGCCGGCGATCGCTTTCAGAGTTGTGGCACCAGGTAATGCGGTTTTCTCACTAACAGCAACTTTGCCCGACTGAATCAGACGCAAAACTGCTTCCAAATCCTTTGGGGCTACCCGTTCCATTTCAAAAATAGTCAAAGGAAGTTCGTACTCGGATACCTCTCTTTGAGATGTACGAAAATTATGTTTTTCTACACGAACTATAAAATTATCTGGCAGTACATCGCCAACCACATTTAAGGGAGTTGCTTGAGGTTTTGGCACAAACTTCAGCAATTTTTCTTCAAGATCGTAGGGTATCGCAGTGCCGTAGAAGAACAAGGATAGTAGGGATGGTTCTCGGTTGTATCCATAGCGATCGCTGGTTCCCCAGTTTGGTTGTTGTCCGTATTTCGCCACAAATACATCGGCATCATAGCCACCACCTGACCCATGTATAACTTCCGCTACGGCCGCTTTTTGCAAATCGTCTAATTGCGCCCAAACTTGCTTAAGTTTTTGTCCCTGCATTTGCTCTTTAATCCCAGCAACCAGGTCAGCTTTGCGGGTTAATTTGCGATCGCCCGACAACAGTGCATTCAGCTTTTTTAAATCTTCAACAATTATTCCTTCGAGTGCCTCTTGGAGGGTAGGAACATCATCTATGGTTTGGTAACGCGGCATAATTTTTGGCAATTCGCCTGCTGCAAAATTGTTTGTGCTACCAAATATAACAACTTTGCGAAAATTTTAACTTGAATTTTTGTAACAAAATTCCGAAGTAGGGTTTGATATTTATTGTTAAACACGAAAATTTTATCTGATAAAGTACAGAAGTAGGCGACCTGAAAACAACGGAATTACATAACTACTCTTGCACAACTTTAGGGAAGTAATCTTAATTTAAGATTTGAGCTTTGAGATTTAACTCGGAGTGTGAGATAATTATTTACAATCGTGACTTGTGTTTTACTGAGCCCGCCGGCGCGGTAAAACAGGAGTGGCAGTCAGCATTATTAAAAAAAAATCCCAATTCCCAATCATCACAAACAAAGCGATATGAGCGAACACCCAACCATCAGCTACCGCACCGAAAGCGACTCAATGGGAGACAAACAAATCCCATCTAATGTCTATTACGGCATCCAAACTCTAAGGGCTATTGAAAATTTTCCAATTAGCGGTATTAAGCCTTTATCAACATACGTTGATGCTTGTGTTTTAATTAAAAAAGCAACGGCGATCGCCAATGGCGAACTCGGCTGCATTCCCCAAGACATCAGTCAAGCCATTGTCCAAGCAGCAGATGAAATCCTAGCTGGCAAATTGCGCGATCAATTTGTAGTTGATGTCTACCAAGCGGGCGCCGGAACTTCTCACCACATGAATGTTAATGAAGTTCTTTCAAATCGCGCTTTGGAAATTTTGGGCGAGGAAAAAGGTAATTACAAGCGCGTCAGTCCTAACGATCACGTAAACTACGGTCAATCAACAAATGATGTGATTCCGACGGCGATTCGGATCGGCGGATTGTTGGCCTTAGAAAAAACTCTGTTTCCGGCTTTGTCGGAGGCAGTAGTTGCCCTAGAAAACAAAGCAGAAGAATTCAAAAATATTGTTAAATCCGGCCGCACTCACCTACAAGATGCTGTGCCCGTTCGACTCGGCGACACCTTTGGTGCTTGGGCGCAAATTCTGAAAGAACATACCTTGAGAATTGACAGGGCATCCGATGATTTGACCTCTCTGGGATTGGGGGGAAGTGCGGCAGGAACAGGCTTAAATACTCACCCTGAATACTGTCAAAAAGTTGCTGAGATTCTCTCCGAATTAATCGACCAACCTCTGAAACCAGCAAAGCATTTAATGGCAGCTATGCAGAGTATGGCACCATTTGTAAATGTGTCTGGTGCACTGCGAAATCTCGCTCAGGATTGCGTTAAAATCTCCCACGACTTGCGTTTGATGGACTCCGGGCCGAAAACGGGTTTGAAAGAAATTCAATTGCCTCCTGTGCAACCAGGTTCGTCAATTATGCCGGGAAAATACAATCCTGTGATGGCAGAAATGACATCGATGGTTTGTTTTCAAGTTATGGGTTACGATAGCGCGATCGCCCTTGCCGCCCAAGCGGGACAATTAGAATTGAACGTGATGATGCCCTTGATTGCCTACAATCTCATTCACAGCATCGAAATTTTGGGCAATACCATCAGCGCTTTGACTACACAATGCCTCGCCAAAATTGAAGCTAAGGGCGATCGATGTCTCGCTTATGCTGAAGGTAGTCTCGCCCTCGTTACCGCCCTCAACACTCACATCGGCTATCTCAACGCCGCCGCCGTCGCCAAAGAATCTCTAGAAACCGGCAAATCTTTGCGGCAAATTGTGCTAGAACGGGGTTTAATGAGTGCAGAAGACTTGGCAAAAGTTCTAGATTTAGAGAAAATGAGTGCGATGCCAACATCTTCTGCTAACGTATAGGCGATCGCAGGAATCAGCTAGAAACTAGAAGGCTGAACTCGATTTAATTCTGCCTTCTGCCTTCTGAGTTCTGCCTAAGTGCTGTCACAGGTTAAAGTTAAAGAATTCAGAATTCAATTTTTTTACATTTAATTCTGATTTTTTTTATAGTCTAAAGTTGGGGAGCAAAATTTATGCGCGCAGGTTCTTTTGCCAAATTAACTCAAGATAAAGAGAACACAACTCAAGTGACTTTTCATTATGTGGAAGGTCACACGGAAACCTTTACTATCCCGATACCTGCACAAGAATTCCAAGAGGAAGTGCTGAATTTGTTAAGTCAACCTTGGTTGACTTTCCATTTAGCCGATCAAACCGTGTTTATTTGTACGGCCCGGTTGGTAAAAGTAGAAGTAAAGCCCGCGATTCCCGACCTGCAAGGCCAAGGAATATTCTCTAACTCACTGCGAGTTAGTACCATGCAGCGGGCTGCTGTTGGTAGATTGCCGATGAATAGTTAGGGTTCATTTGTATTGAGATGATTCTTGGTAACGCAGGCGCAGATCACCCTGCTTAGGGTGTTCCGTGCCTGCGTTACATTGAGATTATTCCCGATCGATAACCAATTACCAATTAATTCATAATTATGTCTGCTGTTAGTTTAATTCAGGCCAATTCATACGATCGCCAAATTTTGCAAGCATCTTTAGAAAGTTTGCTGGCACCCTTGGGCGGAATCTCGGCTTTTGTCAAATCGGGCGATCGGGTTTTACTCAAACCCAATCTCCTCACAGGTTCTCGCCCTACAAAAGAATGTGTCACCCGCCCAGAATTGGTTTACTGCGTCGCTAAAATGGTCATTGAAGCGGGAGGAAAACCATTTTTAGGCGATAGTCCAGCTTTTGGTACCGCTATGGGTGTAGCCAAAGCCAACGGTTATTTGCCGCTGTTGGAAGAACTGAATTTGCCAGTAGTTGAGTTTCAAGGAAAACGCTACGAAACAGTCAGCGAAGATTTCAATCATCTGCGAATTTGCAAAGAAGCAATGGAAGCGGATGTAGTGATTAATTTGCCCAAACTCAAATCTCACGTTCAATTAACCGTGACAATGGGCGTGAAAAATTTGTTCGGCTGCGTTCCCGGCAAAATGAAGGCTTGGTGGCACATGGAAGCTGGCAAAGATAGCGCCAGATTCGGTGAAATGCTGGTAGAAACTGCCCGGGCAATTAACCCAAATTTGACGATTTTGGATGGCATTATCGGCCACGAAGGTAACGGGCCAAGTGGCGGCGAACCTAAGTTTTTGGGAATTTTGGCCGCCTCTGATGATGTGTTTGCTTTGGACAGAACTTTAGTTGAAATTATTAATGCTGATCCGGCGATGGTTCCCACTGTAGCTGCGGCGATGAGATTAGGACTGTGCTCGAATTTAGAGGCGATTGATTTTCCGCTTTTGCAGCCGGAAAATCTCAAGGTTTTGGATTGGAAGTTCCCGGAAAGCATGATGCCGATCGACTTTGGTATGCCCCGCGTGGTGAAGTCGGCTTTCAAGCACCTTTATATCCGGTTTATTAAAGAAAAGTTCAGCATCAAGGCTTCGCATTAGCGAAGAGAGAAGGCGTAAAATTTCTTTTTTTTATTCCTTCTGCTTCGCATTGTTAAGTTTAAAGAAATATAATTATTATTTACAATATATGTATTTAGGTAAACTTTCAACAAGTTTGTTATAACTCTATGTTTAAAGCATTGGTCTCGCCGTACTCGCAACTCGCGCTGATTCTTGCTAGCTAGAAGCAGTTAAAGGATTTTACTTAAGCATAAATACTTATAACAGCCATTTTTTTAACCAAATTCACCCTAAAATTGCGCTTTTCTTTATAATTGACCGCCTAATTATAAAGATTGAGTAAAGCTCGCAAAACTTTATTGACAGTTATTACGTAGATCGCAGATGATGGCGACATATCAAACAGACCTCACCTTAAATAATAAAGGTCTAATCCAGTTGCTGGCTCCATCTTAAGTATTAGATATCTCCGAAACAGAGTCTGAAATGTTGCTTGTATCAGGCGGCGAAATTTAAATTCGGTATATGTCTGTTATATAGATCGATCAACAGCCCTTGCCAAGTACAGCAAAGATTCACTACCGCATCAGTAAAAACTTAAAATCAGGAACTACCTCACCTATGCTTACTAACAACAATCTGACTATCGTACAGCCACTAAAAGCCAAGTTTTTGCCAAACAGTGAAGTTTTACTGACCCGGAAGTTAATAGAAGCAGTTGGTGAGTTAGCCACCTATTGGTCGGGTTCAATTACTGTGATGATGGAAGAAACGAAAGAAGACAACGACCAAATGGATGCAAAAATATTCAAACTTGATGAATTGCCATTCAAACTGGAAATAATTTCTTTTGATCGAATCACCCCAGCTTTGCTACATCAGCATCAGAGTGCGCTGGTATTGGCAGCCCCGGAATACAGACAGAACCATATCAGTAAAGTGTGTCAAATAGCGGGAGTACCGTGTATTTACGTTTCCGAATACAGTCTGAAAACTCGCAAACAGATCGTGAACGTGAGTACGAACAATCCCTTGATCCGCTTGCGGAGAATTATTTGGACTTACAGTCAGGAATATAAGCAGCGCAAGGCGATCGCAATGGCAGAGGGATTGCAGTGCAACGGCACCCCTACATACCAAGAATACAAGCATCTCAATCGCAACCCACAGTTGTTCTTGGACACGCGGATTAGAGAAGATATGTTAGCAACAGAAGGTGACATTGAACGGCGCACTGAAAACCGCTCTCAAGATATGCCTCTCCGGCTAGTATTCTCAGGTCGCCTAATTAAGATGAAAGGAGCCGATCATTTACTTGAGGTCGCTAGAGAACTCAAACAACTGAAGGTGAAATTTGAAATGTTCATCAGTGGTATTGGTGACTTAGAAGAGATGATGCACCAGCAAATAGCTGCCCATCAACTTAATGATTGCGTGAAAATGCTCGGAGTGCCTGACTTTAAAACAGATTTTTTCCCCTTTGTGAAGAACAATATTGATTTGTTTGTTTGCTGTCACCGGCAGGGCGACCCTTCTTGTACTTACATAGAAACTATGGCTGGTGGCGTGCCGATTGTTGGGTATGCTAACGAAGCATTCCAGGGAATTGCAGAAATGTCGGAGACAGGATGGGTTGTGCCAATGAATCAGCCTAAACAGATGGCGAAAAAAATTGCAGAACTTAGCCACAACCGGGAAGAAATTAAATCGATGTCGTTCAAGTCGCTGAAGTTTGCTCAACAGCACACATTTGAGAAGACTTTTCAAGCTCGCGTAAAACATATGCAGGCTATTGCCTACTCAACGCGGCCTAATCTAGTTACCGAAAGTCAAGTATGTGATGCTCCAGATCTGGTTTTGGCGTACAGTCAACAGCCTTAAGAATCTTTCGGCCTATGATGGAGACAGGTTTCATTAAGGTAGCCACGGAAATCCGAGGTCTTGTAAAGGCAATGGTTGAGGTGAGCGATCGCCATTAGATTTAGATGTTTTGTTTCAAACTTAATAGCATCAAAATCGACTGGGCGATCGCACTTCTTCCATAGGTTCTCAAGTCTCATTTAACGGGTTACAATTTCTTGGCAACTACCAGAACCCACAGCAACTCTAAACCCTTGAGCGACCAACTCATTTTCGTGTTCACATGAACTGGTAAAACTAACAGGAATTTTAGTTTAAATTTTGTCAAATCAACTACTTCATTGTTTAGGTATAAATGCACAAAAGATTGTATTGGTATCTATCATAGCCTAAAGCCTACCCTGTTTATACCAATTCACTATGAAGATACACTAAATGAGGCTGATGTCTTTCTGGTTGGAACTATATCATTAGCGTTATATTAAATGCAGCTTCATAGTGAATTGGTATTATAACTTAATATATCCTGGAATTTTTGCTAAATTATTGACAATAGAAAAACTTACTCACAGCCAGCTAGTGGAAAGTGGAGTTTTTTATCAAAAGTAAAGTGACAAAAACCGTTAAATGCGTTAGGTTAAATTCGATGTTACCTGAAAACCACGCCTCAGCAATTGTATTCCCAAAACTTCATAAGTTTTAGGCATTCATCTGCTGTATTTAGGATCACACAATTATCACTGGCACATAACGTCCCGAAGTGATACAAAATGAGTGGTTATTAGTACATCCAGTACCTAAGTAATGAAAACTAAAATGCAGCAAAGTCAAAACTGCTTAAGCCCTACCGTCGTCTGTCCGATATCGGGACAGAGTATGAAACCGTGGCTATTCATACCCGGTGATTGGCGTAGACCTCTAAACAATGAGTCATTTCAATTGTACTGGTGTGAAAAGTCACAACTTGGATGCATTCATCCTCTACCCGAACTCAACAAAATCGCCAGCTTCTACGACATCGATGAGTATTATACTCATCATATAGACTTTACAGGCTTCGTATCTGCCTCTTCTATTTCCTTCTTCGATAAATTGCGTACCCATCTAGCTTGGCGTTTCGATCGCGGAGTAGATGTCACCAGTAAATGGTGGAAGCAACAGTTCGGGACTGCTTCCTCCTCGATCTTAGAAATTGGTTGCGCCAACGGACACCTGCTGCAAGAACTGCAAGCAGATGGTCACAAAGTCTGGGGCGTAGAACCCGATCGACAAGCTTTGATTTTGGCCCAGCAGCGAGGTGTTAATGTATTTGAGGGTACTGCTGAATCTTTGCCTCCGGAAGTCAAGTCTAGACAGTACGACATAATTGTGATGAACCACGTACTCGAACATACCAGAGATCCTTTACTGGCACTCCGCAATGCCATGCAGTTGCTCGTGGATGGCGGCAAATTGGTGATGGAAGTACCAAATAACTCTTGTATTGGGCTGAAGTCATCAGGGATTGCATGGATGCATCTAGATGTACCAAGGCATTTGTATTTTTTCACACCGCAGAGCTTTCGCGCTATCTGTGAAAAAGTAGGATTTGAGATAATTTCTACCCAGTTTAATGGCTACTATCGCCAATTTGAGAACAGTTGGATTAATAATGAAAGAAAAATTTTCAGTGTGTTCGATTCAATGGCATCTCATCAGATAGTAAAGCCCAAAGAAAACAGTAAAGTCCAAGCTTGGAAGCTACTTCTGAAAACAATCTTTGCTGCTGATGCAAACAAGTACGATTCGATCCGGATTGTGGCACAAAAGCCATAGCAAGATCGAGGTAAGGGCAATAAACTTTTGGCTTGATTATCAAGTTTGGTTACACACTCACCATACTTTTGCAATTCCCTGCGATCATTGCCCATGCCAGGATTACAGTCAAACCAAATGCGACTATTGACCCAGGAATCCACCTGACTCGATCGAGACTGACGCACAAACTGTGTATTTAAGGTGTGCAGTCCGCAGCTTACCACAGAGATAATGTCAAAATTGTTTTCTGGCGTAATATCGTTTCCGGTGGCATCGGAATAATATATTTGGATCATGTCAGTGGGAGCTTAAGAGCTCGCTACCCAAATCGCGAGTTCTTAAGCTCCCACTATAATTCCGATGCCACCTGATTTGATATAAATTTTCCTGAATATGCGATCGCAGTTGTACCTCAAAACGATTAGTTACGATGTGTTTGCTTTTTTACTTTTTTAGTTTTTTCTTGTGAGCACCCATAATTCACAAGAAACTTTTAAATCTCAACCATATAATACTTCTTCTACAGGCGGCGTGGCGTCTGTGGGGTCGAAGTGTTTAATTTTCAAAGCTTGTAGCAAAAACAGCCAGATATAAAGCGGATTCAAAAAAACATACCGCTGCCAAAGGCGCCGAGGTTCCTTAATCATCCGAAACAGCCATTCCAAACCTATTTTAGATAAAAAGTCAGGAGATTTAGCCAAATTACCCGCATGAAAATCGTAAGCAGCACCTACAGCAATCAACGGCATTGATAAGTCGTCCCGGTATTCGTAAGCCCAGACTTCTTGCCGGGGACACCCCAAACCGACAAAAGTAATTGCTGCACCGCTGTTGCGAATTTGCTGTGCAATTTCTTGTTTCTCTTGGACCGAAACCTGCCTAAATTTAGAAGGCTGAGTTCCAGCAATAATTAACTTGGGAAAACGCTCGCAGAGATTGCGAGATAAAGCTTCCAGTACAGAAGCTTGAGAGCCGTACAAATAGATAGGTAATCCTTCTTCTGCCGCACGTTCGCAGATTTGTAACATCGCATTCGGCCCGCAAACTCGATCGGGCAATTCCGTATGGTAGAGCCAATTTAACGCCCACCTGACCGGCTGTCCGTCTGGCAATACTAAGTCAATGTGATTAATCCGATAACGATGAGTGCTGTCGAGAACCCCAGTCATTACCCCGTGAACCGCTAGAGCAGAAACTGACATTGGTTTTCCGGCGCTGGCTGCTGCAATAATTTTGCTGACAGCCGCTTCATAATTAACGGCATTTACTAATATGCCTAGTACATTCTTTTTCCCTTTATCAATCATGGAGCACCTCTTTAAGTCAACGCTCGCAGTTACACTCATAAATCTCCCCTAAGATTTGTTTAACCTTGTATTCTTCAATCGTTTACCGAAATTCCCAGCACATTCTTTTTGTCCCGCTCAATCATTGGAATCTTCTTTCAGCCAACGCTCGCGGTTACATTCATAAATCTCCTGTAAGATTTGTTTAACGTTATATTTCATTTTCCAGTTGGGATAGTGACTGGAAAATTTTGAATTGTCGCTAATCCACCAAATGTGATCGCCAATGCGATTCCCTTCAGCATAAGTCCAATTAAATTTGCGTTCTGCAATTGCCTCGCACATCTGGATCGCTTCTAACATCGAACAATTGCTGTACCGACCTCCTCCTGTATTATAAACTTGGGCGCTTCGGGGAGCTTTATAAAATTCATAAAATGCCGAAATTAAATCTGCGCTATGAATGTTATCCCGAACTTGCTTGCCTTTGTAGCCAAACACGGTGTAAGGAGTTCCCGTGACAGCACACTTCATCAAGTAAGCTAGGAAGCCGTGCAATTGAGCTCCAGAGTGATTTGGACCCGTCAAACAGCCGCCGCGAAAACAAGCGGTGTTCATATTAAAATATCGACCGTATTCTTGGACTAAAACGTCAGCAGCTACCTTAGAAGCACCAAACAAACTGTGCAGGCACTGATCGATTGACATATCTTCCCGAATACCGCTTTCGTAAGTATGGCCTGGTTCAATTTCCCACCTGTGTTCTAATTCAATTAAAGGCAAACTGTTAGGCGTATCGCCGTATACTTTGTTGGTAGAAGTGAAAATGAAAACTGCTTTAGGACAGTACAAGCGAGTTACTTCTAGAAGATTAAGAGTGCCGTTGGCATTGACGGTAAAGTCTATTTTCGGAGCACGGGAAGCCCAATCATGGCTGGGCTGGGCTGCTGTGTGAATTACTAATTCGATCGACTCGCCGTACCGCTGAAAGATATTGGTAATCGCTTCATAGTCGCGAATGTCCACATCTAAGTGATAATACTTGGTACCCAAAGACTTTTCGAGCAGTTGGCGGTTCCAGTTTGTAGAACCATCAGCACCAAAAAAGAACTGGCGCATATTATTGTCTATCCCAACTATATCTAAGCCTTGTTTGGCAAAGAACTGACACGCCTCAGAGCCAATTAAACCCGCCGAGCCAGTAATGATTGCAACGCCCACGTTTCACCGCCTGAAAAAATATAGTTTTCTTTGTTTTGCCCGATCGAACCCATCAGAAGTTATCCTGATTTTCCATCGACTACATCTTCGCACAATTGGGCAAAGAATAGACCTTTAACATCCCAATCATAGATTTCCCTGACGCGCGTTTGACCTGATCGACCCAAGCGATCTCGCAATTCACGATCTTGGGCTAAACACACTATAGCTTCTGCTAGACCTTGCACAGTGCGATCGGGATCAGTAGCAGCCACTTTAATCCCCGTTTGAGCCGTCACTTGAGTAGCCGGCCCGCCCAAATCCAAACAAATTGTGGGACGACCAACCCCCATCATTTCCGTGCACACAAAACCACCAGAGTCATGCAAACTCGGATGAAGGAGAACGTGAGACTCCCCCATTTTAGAAAGAGTTTCAGTGCGAGATAAAGTTCCCCAAAAAAATACTTTATTTGCCAGTCCCAATTCTGTGGCCAAAGCTTCCAAACGTTGCCTTTCCGGGCCGTCTCCCACAATCCAGTATTCCGATTGTTCCAGCTTCGCCTCCGCAAATGCACGGAGTCCTAAGTGCACCCCTTTCCAATGTAAGAGACGACCAACACTGATGAATCTAATTGGTTGCTCCGGCGGGGTAGGAAATTGCTCTAGTTCTTGAATTTCCTGCTGCGATAAACCGACTTGCGAGAAAATCTTCACGTTTTTTGCTTTAAGAAATCGCAGTCTGGCTGCGGTTTCTTCCGTAGTTGCCAGCGCCACAGCACTGCGACGCGCCGTCAGACCCACAAACGGATCGCGTTCTCCTACCCTTTGAGCCAATGCTCGCAACGTTTCGTAAATTTTGCCCCGGCGACTAAAATCTTGCCAAAAAGGCTTTGGTGCTGCTTCTGCACCCCCCACAGGCCCCCAAATAAAAGGATGCGGCAACAGCGCCAAGAAACTTGGAGACCAATGTTTGACATAAGTTACGTGATGTACTATGTCAAAACCAATTTCGCGATCGAGCTTCCGAGCGATAAAATAAGCCCAGATTTGCCACAGATAGTAGTGAAGTTGCAGCAATCCTTGTTTCCCCTTCCAATCTTCGCTCCACCCAAACGGATCAAAATAAACAAAGTGCAGGTTGGGCACTGGGTTCCGCTCTAGTTCTGCTTCAATGTACGATCGACAAAACGTGCGAGTAAATACCCAACTTTCGTGATGTTTAGCAGATTGGATAACAGTATTCCATCCTACTCCCTCTTCGGAGCCGAGATTAGGTTCGCAAGCAAACGCAGATAATAAAACTTTCATGGCTAAGTGGTAATTGCTAATTGGTAATTGCTAAATTTTCTCTCTTCCCTCTTCCATCTTTCCCTTAAATCCTTTACACTCATCCGTTTCCGAACTTGTTTCACCTATTCTCCATCAAAAAAGATGTAACTTCGACGTAAGCTTTAGCTGCTGTTTCTGGCGTTTTTTGAGAAATTATCTGTCGTGAACGCTCTCCCATCGACTCAATCAAATCAGGATGATCTAGAAAAATTTGCATTTTATCCGCTAACTCTTTAGCATTGCTAGGATCGAAAATATAACCGTTCTCACCTGAGATAATTAACTCACAGGAAGCTGCACCATTTGAACACAACACGGGTTTTCCGAACACCATCGCTTCCGGTACAACCATACCCCAGACATCTTCAAAAGTAGGAAACACAAAAATATCAGCTTGCTGAAAATAAGCACCTAAATTTCCATATTCCACCCATCCCGCCCAGGTTACTTGCTCTTCAAAATCGCACTCTTTAATAAATGTTTCCAGTTCTTCTCGCTGATCTCCCTTGCCAATAATCAACAGCGAATAATCAACATAACCTTGATTTTTAAGAATAGCGCAAGCTTCTAAAAGCGTTTTAATTCCCTTTCTAGCTGTTATGCGCCCTACATAGAGAAAAATCGGGCGTTTTAACTGCAAGTTTGGTGGCTGAGTCTGATCCAATCGTTTCAGCAAAGCTCCCGCATCAGGTACGAGATAGGTTCGGGTAAAAATTTTATCCTCCGGTACGTTGAGAACTTCCATCAGATATTTTTTACCCGCATTGCTATTGGCAACAAAAGCATCGGCAAACCGCACCAAGATGCGGCGCACAAACGTCCTAAAACTGGAATCTCGAAAGTCTGTATTTGGGGAACTACCATCGTAAATAATCGCAATTTTCCACCTCAGTAGCGGTTTTAAAAACGCAACAATTACAGTCCACAAAGAGAAAGCTTGGGGGAAGACCACATGAGGTCTAAATTTTAGCAAATAGCCGATAATACTAGGCGATACTACAATGAATCCGCGATCGTATCCTGTTTCTATCTTTTCCGTCTCGACAAATTTAGTCTCCCCTACCAACTGAATTGCCGATGCTCCCGGCAGCGTCGGATCGAACCCAGACCAAACACGACCAGTATAAAATACAGTATTCTTAAAAATTTTTGTAAATTCCCTCAAAACAGGCTGCCAGTAAGCTCCCAGTTCCACTTCCGGGACAAGCCAAGCAATGCGGAGTTCATTTCTATCAACCATCCTATTCACCTTGAGTTTTATTTTTAGTCAATCCCAGTTTACTCAACACTGAAAGCCAAACTAACCTGCGATAAGGTAGCACCCAATAAATTGGCCACAACCAGCCACCATGCCGCTGAGTAAATACTTTCCACTCTTGAGCCGGTTGCAGGGTAGTATCTTTGAATGATAAACCTTTCGGTTTGCTCATTTTATCCAATCCTTCACTTAAATTATCAGCAGCCGTTTTGGTCACCTGGGGGTTGAGAGAACAAGTGCCTAAATAGCCAGGAGCAATCCAAACTGTACATCCTTTCTGTCTGGCTCGTAAACCATAATCCCAATCGCCAATATAATGGACAAAAGCTGGATCAAGGTTGCCGACCCTTTGCACAACACAGCGGGGAATTAATACGCAGTTGCCGTGCATAGTATCGCACATCTGAGGCTCTTTTGTTGGTTCGAGGATACCATATCGGAAGGGGTGCAAAGGGTTATTTCGCACCACACCGCCGTATGTTGTTTGACCCGTATCGGGGTCGCAGGTAGAACCACCAACGATGGCTTTGGTTTCTCCTTTTTCTGATAATTTTTGAGTAGTTTCTAGCAAGACACTTACGGTTTCTGGATAAATAAGAGTGTCATCATTTAACCATAGGTAGTAATCGGGATCATCTTTCATTGCTTCGCTGAAAGCCCCACGCATTCCCCCGTTCCAAAATAAGTTTCCATCGCCGGAAAAAATCTTGACTTGAGGATAGATTTGACGAACTGCCTCGCTGGTGCCATCGGTACTGGCATCATCGACTAAATAGGCTAAAATATCAACATCGGTTGGAAGTACCTGCTTAAAAAGAGCATCTAAGCAAGCTAATGTTTTCTCTTTGCGGTTGAAGCAAGTTAAAAGGGCGGCGATTTTAGTACGGTTCATTGTTCCTAATTGTGCAGCTTATAGCGATAGGCAAGGTAAAATTTACCAAATAAAACCAGATTTTTATCTTGACTTTGGAGTTGACAGAACCTCGTTAAAAAGAGACAAATAGCGATTTGCTTGTATCTCTAAGGTGAATTCTTTTTCCGCTTTCTGACGGGCGTGAATGCAGAGTTTTTGATGTCGATCCGGGTTTTCTAGCACCCATGCAATACCTCGCGCTAAATCCTCACTGTCATAGGGTTGAGCTAAATAGCCATTGTGCTGGCGATCGACAATATCTTTTAATCCCGTCACATCAAAAGCCACCACAGGCGTGCCACAAGCCAAAGCTTCCGATGCCGTCTGACCAAAAGCTTCGTACCGCGACGGTACAACCATCACATCAGCCGCCGCATAAACTTTTGCTAAACAGTCATCTTCCAACCGGCCGAGATAATGAGTTTTAAAACCGACATCGATCGGATTTTCCGGTTGAGAAGAACCGAAAACCAAAAGTTCAATTTTGTCTTGCCATCCCGACTTACTGAGGCTTTGCAACGCCGGAACTAGCAGCGGAAAACCCTTCCACCGATCGCCTGTTCCCTGCATCGCCCCAAACAACACCAAATGTTTATTTTGAGGCAAATTCAAACTAGATCTCACCTGCGGGCGGTTCAGCGGTTTGTAGACTTCAGCATCAAGGCCATTAGCAATTACTTTAACTGGATATTTTTTCAACAAAGAACTAGATTTCGCGCATTCAGCTAACCAATTACTCGGAGTTACCAAAGTCAGATCCAAATTTTGCCAAGATTGAGCTTTTCGCTGCCAAATCCAACGAGAAATATCAGCATCTTTAGTGCTGTGAAGCTGCGGACAAGCACCGCAAGCATCAAGATAGCGATCGCAATTTTCGCTGTAGTGACATCCACCCGTAAACGCCCACATATCGTGCAGCGTCCAAACGATCGGTTTATTAAACTTAGGCAGCGTTTCAATTTGCATATAGCCTTCACAAACCCAGTGCAAATTAATCACATCAGGATTAATTTTAGCAACTTCAGATGCCAGGGAATCAGGAACCCATTGAGGCGAAAAAATTACCTGACCCAGTTTTGGATAAACCTTTAACGGCAACCTATTTAATTTAGCTCTAATACCCTTAAATTTATCCCCTAATTTACTCGGCATCAACCGCACATTTTCATCATTACTAGACTTAGATCCTACCAATATTTGGGAATTTACCCCCGTACTTTGTAAACCCTTATGCAGGCGATAACTAGCTCTCGCAGCACCACCTTTAATATCATAATTACTTACCAGCAAAACTTTCATCTAAACATCCTTAACTGATGGTTACTTACTATTTCAAAAATTGTTGGATTTTTCGTTGTACTTTCTTGACCAATTTCGGATCGTAATCATATAGAGTGTTTTCAGTAAAATTATCTGCTTGGACATCCCGAATTGCAAAGGCTGGGTGTTTCATCGGAAATGTTATAGCTTCTACTGGCATATTACTATAAGGACTATTGACATCCTCCGTATTAGTTCCCCCTACACCATGTCCAATATTAGAAGCTAAATTGACATTTGCAAGAATGTTCATACCATTTTGAATGAAACTAGCAAATGTCCACTGAAAAGCCCAACTCTGTAATTTTTTTTCATAACAAAGCTGAAAAGTATTTGTCCAAACTTTTACAGCATGGGAGTCTCCCAGTACATCCATCAAAAAATTACCATCCCGAATTTCTGGCCACAGCTTCATATCTAAATCATAATGCTGCCAAGCTCGCCTCCAACTCGCCCAGCTCCAGCAGTGATTATAGCGAGAAAAGTAGTAACTATAATCAGTTCTTTTTCGCCCAAACTGAACATTTTGACCAGAGATTGACAGCATCCGCTGATCGTCTCGGTAACGCTCCAGCAACTCTTCAGCAAAGCGGAAAAAAGTAGGATGAGGGAGACAGTCATCCTCAAGAATAATTGCCTCTTCAACTTGATCAAACACCCAATTCATACCGCTAGAAACCCGCAGCCGACAACCGAGATTTACGTCTGCGTAATTCTTCAAAACTTCGCAGTCCCAATCTACTTGGTCAATAATAGCTCTAGCGGCAGCACATTCTTGATCTTCTCCCGGCCTATCTGGACGTGGGCCGTCAGCAATTACTAGCAATTTGGGAGGTTTGGCCTGACGAATTGCCTCAAATACTCTAGCCGTTGTATCTGGACGTTTGAAGATGATAAAAGCGACGGGTGTTTGGATTTGGTAATTGAACATTTCTTCGACTCTACTTTTTCTAGTAGTCTTCAACATCTGAATTAACAAGATCAGCAGTCATCTGCGATTTAAAATTAAACCACTTCTGAAGCATTACAGCCGCTATGTATGCCAGTGTATCATTGCTAGTCTGATAGGGCAAAAATCTATAGCGAAAACTAGCCATTCTAGGGTCGCTTTCTTGGTATAAAATATCTTGTGCAAAGTTCCCCCAACGCTCATCTATCAAATCAATTGTCATACCAGCATGAGCCGAAGGTAGCAACATATTAGAGCCGTGAAGACCAATTACTAAGCGGCTTTGTGAATAAACACGGCATATTTCCTTTTCAACTTTTTCATTAAAACTCTCCACTCTGTAATCTTCAATCCATTCTGGAAACTTAGTTTTTGTCCCCAAACCAGCTACTGCAAATTTTGCTTCTGGTACTTGCAACCTGATTTTCTCAAATAACTGCTGAATTTTTATATTTTGCAATGGCAATGCCCTTTCTCGTTGGTTTACCTTTTTCAGAATTCGGAACAGCAAACCGTTAACTAACAAACGATCTTCGCGCCAAATAAACGTAATTCTTGTTTCTGGGTTCTCAAAATTATGCTTGGGAACTCTAGTAAACCGCGTGATATCAAACTGGCTAGGATGAGAATGGGCTTCGCTGACATAAATTTCATCAAAGCGTTTCGTTTCTTCCTCTACAAAGTCGGCGAAGCTGGGATAATAAGTTTGACCATTTTTTAAAGAAATAGGTACTGTCCAGACTTCTGCAACTTCATCAGGAACCATCCACCTTAGAAACTTAGGAACTATCACCACTAACCCGCAGTCAGAGTTGCATTCTAAGTGCCTTTGTGCATTTAGCAACTTCAGCAGCGAATGACCATAAAGATGATCGATACAGTTTAAGATAATTACCCGCTTGCAGGGTTTAAAAACCTCTTTTACAATCTCAAGTTTTTCGGGTTGAGGATTTTGGAGTGAATTGAGTAATGGTTTGCCTAGCCATTCTTTTATGTTAGCAACTTTTGCAAAAACTTCACCTTTGATTGTATCAACTTGGACGGAGTTTCTGACTCCATGACCTACTCTCAACTCGTCGATTATTTCGCTGCCACATCCCGGGCACTTACAGTCCAAAACAATATGTATCCCTTGCCACAAAATTTTTTTGGCATTGAGTTCCGTGTCGCAATAGGGGCAATTCGAGCGCTGTTCTATTTTAGGTTTAATTTGAATCACTTTACTAATCCTCTGATTCTACAAGCTGCCTTGTATAAGTTAAGCGATCGCCAGATGAAATTTCCGAAGGGGCGCAATTCCTTAATCAAGAAATTGACTAATATAATCACGTAAAAATAAGTTATCAGAGTAGCCACCGTTGCTCCAAAAGCTCCATACTTAGGAATCAGCAAAAAGTTTAACCCTACGTTAAAAATAGATCCGACTACAGTCAAATAAAGACCGTAGCGCAACTGACCTTCTATGTTCAAATATGTACTCCGTGCTACTCCAAAGTTACTGCCAAATTGCGCCCAAACATAGATCCCAAGCACCGCTGCTGACTGTGTATATTTTTCACCGTAAAGTAGATGCACTATCCAGGGAGAAAGTAATGATATCGGTATGGCCACTCCCAACCATAAAAATATCATAATATCCGAGTAAATTTGAAATTTATTTAGATATTCTTCATAATTAGTCTTTCTCAAATTCGCTAATTTAGGAAAAATAGAGCTGGATATGATCATCGGCAAGAAATCGCAGATTTCCGAAATTTTAACAGCGGCAGCATAATAGCCCAGTTGAGCATTTTGATTCATCGCACCGAGCATTATCTGATCGGTTTTTGAGTATACATAAACTGCCAATCCGGACAAAATTATCGGCCAACTCTCCGATAGCAGTTCCTTACACCGTTTCCAACTAAAATGCCAATCCTTAATTTTATTCCCCGTAAGCTGATAAAAATATACATAAGCGATTCCTACCAGTGCCACCTCTGTCAATCGAACCCAGGCGAAGGCAAGCAGGGGGGCTTTAATTGTGACTAACCCAATTCTGACAGCAGCAACTAAAAAACATACCGAATTTTTAGCCAAAACTGTATATTTTGACTGGATTTGCGACTGAAACCAAAAATTGATAGCCTCAAAAGCATTAAAGATAGTTCCTGCAGCGATGATACCTACCAGCCACCGAGTCAGAGTGTCGTTGGGCTTGACTAGCGCAATCACGGTGACAGTTAACAACAAAGTGATGCAGCCACCAGTAAATTGCAGTCCGAAGGCAGTTCCCAGGGTCTCATTTTTGCATTCTGGGTCGCGAGCGATATTCCTCACTACCAGAGTACCCAACCCCATCGTTGCTACCGAACTAAACAGCGACACAAAGGCGATCGCGTAGTTGAGCAATCCAAATTGTGTCGGACCAAGATAGCGAGCCACCCAAAGGCCTACAAACAGACCTAGACCCATCTGCAAGATTTGGTCAGTGAACAGCCAAGCTATGTTGCTGAGTACCTGGCGCAGACTAGGACCGAGCCTTTGACTGACCGCAGTTAACTTATCTAGCATCAGAATATTTTAAATCTTTACAAAACACAAACGCGGTTCTGGCAGGGTCGGCAATCTCGCAAAATTAGATTGGTTGATCCTATAACAACATACCACAACTTGACCCACGATCCGCCCAATGGTTACTTCAATGGACTGTGCGAGCTAAAGAACGCCTTTGAGGGTTACTGGTGCTACTGTTAGAACTATTGTTAGCATTATCTATCGCAAGTCGAACCGTCAACATTACGTAACTCAGCCAAGGATTTCCTATATCTAGGATATAACCTTCTGTGATGTTGCTTATAATAATAGACACTAGAAAACAAATAGGTATTCCCGCTTCTTCCAGGGTGCTACGACTCAAGTACCGAACTGCGTAAGCTAAATTGAGCAGCAAGGAAGTCATCATTAAGATTAATCCCGGCCAACCGAAGGCTAACAAGATACCGATCGCGCCATTGTGAGGATTTTTCGGTTGAAATCCATTAGGAGTATAAATAAAATAAGCAGGAGTACCCGATCCTAACTTATCTTGTTGAAAAAATCCATCGAATCCGTAGCCAAACCATGGGCGCTGGTTGACCGCATCAATTAACTGTGGCCAGAATTCGGTCCGCCCAGTTAGAGTCAAGTCCTTGCCTAACCCACCTACAATAATATCCTCTAGGTTGTCTACTACAAAAACAGTCATAATTATGCTGACCACCAGGAAACATATAATTGCAGTAAAGGCCCACTGAAAACTTAAATTTTTTAAAAAATTTAGTGACGACACTGCAATTATTAATATGATAGTAATCACTAGAGCCGCGCTCGATTTATTAGCCCTTACTAGGTAAAATGAAAAGAACATCATTCCCAAAGCAATCCAGCGATCTTTCTGAGTTTTAGCTCCTTGAGAATAATGCAAATACCAAAATGCCGTACAGAGAGCTAAGACTCCCCCCAAAGAATTTTTAGATTGGGTTAAGCCGACAAAATCTCCTGCTCCAGGGGGTTTCATTACAAAACTTGCCAAACCGATTGCCGTGTATCCCCACCGCCAAAAACGAGATAAATCCTCCCATTTATATTGGGCTGCAATATAAAAGCCAAAAGCAGTAAATCCTGAAAAAGCTAGAGCTGCTCTTAGCGTTTCTTCAGGAACTAGAGACCATAATGTAGACAGTAATGGAAGTAATATATAAAGTAAAAAGAAAGGATTTTTTGTCAAAATTTTAGCAAAAATTTCTATAAAGTTGCTACTAAAAATTTTAACTCTTGAGATTAAAATTAATACTACCCAGGGGTAAAAAAAATAAGGTATTAGTTTTAATATGCCACCTTCTGGATCTTTCAAATTAACAAAATGTAAGTAATTAAAAGGAGGTTGTATCAGAAAGGGAGAGATAAAAATATAAAGACCAGCAAAGCTTTTTTCTAAAGCCAAACCTATTTTTTTATAGCTAGCAAAGTGAAATAATAATATAGTGGCCATCGCGAGTATAGCAATTAGCATCAAAGTCAATGAAGAACTACCTAAAATCAGCTCTTTCAGCATATTTGGTAGAGACACTGGTTCAGTCATAATTGCTTTCCTTTATCCGAAACAAGAGCAAATTATCTAGATATAAAATATAGCCGTCAACCCGCAACCACGCTAACACAGAAATTAGGCATAAAGCAAAAATACAGCATCGTTTTTTCGGCAATCGCTTAAAATAATGAGCTTTTTGCCCAGCACTAAAAAGGCTACACTTATATAAATCATAGTCAATAAAATTAGGTGGTGTATGGTTAACACCCATTTTCCAGGACAGATAGCCCGGTCGGTTGTGGGTGTTGTCTTGTTTGCTTCCACTGTCATCGCTGACGCCAGAAGCACCCCGGCACAACTTCCCATCCCGCTAGGCGCAGACCAAGCCCAGACCGTTGCGCCCGTTAGGAGAGGGCCGGAAAGCTATAAACTCGGTGGCGGCGATCGCATCCAAGTAGAAATACTCGAAGTACCCGAACTCAGCCGTGGCTACGAAGTCCTTTCCGACGGTTCAGTCAACCTGCCCCTGATCGGCTTGGTCTCCATCCGCGGCCGCACCTTAGTAGAAGCCACCAACATCATCCGTAACGCCTACCGCCGCGTCCTCAAAGACCCCATAGTCACAGTCAGCCTCGTCGCCGCCCGCCCCCTCAACGTCGGCGTCATCGGAGAAGTCACCAGGCCCGGAAACTTCATCATTACCCTAACTCCCGGCCCGGGAGCCACGCCGAGTGTCCAGTACCCCACCGTCACCCAAGCGATCAGACTAGCAGAAGGCGTCACGGGTGTTGCGGACATCCGCAACATCCGTGTCCGCCGCCCCCAACGAGACGGCCCGGATCAAGTGCTCAACGTCAACCTGTGGAAATTCTTGCAAGAAGGAGACATCTCTCAAGACGTTATTTTGCAAGACAGAGACACAATCGTGATTCCCACAGTCGCTAACTTCAACCAAGCAGAAGCTCGTCAATTTGCGACGGCTAACTTTTCGCCACCCCCAGAAAAACCTCGATCGATCTCCATCGTTGGCCAAGTCACCCGCCCAGGGGCTTACGTCGTCATCGGCGGCAACACCACAAACGACCTCAGCCGCGAAGGTTTTCCCACCGTCATCCGGGCCATTCAGCTAGCTGGCGGCATCACATCCGATGCCGACATCCGGCAAATCCAAGTGCGGCGCGTCACCAGAAGAGGCGAACAAATTATCCCAGTCAACCTGTGGCAGTTCCTAGAGTCCGGCGACGGCGCCCAAGATACAATCCTCCAGGAGGGAGACACGATCATCGTACCCAAAGCCACGATCGTCAACCCTGCAGAAGCTGGTGTGCTCGCTAGCACTAACTTTGCCCCCGTCGGCATTAACGTTTTTGTAGTAGGAGAACTCAGAACATCCCTCGATCCCTTGAGGCTCCCAGCTAATGCCACACTGAATCAAGCTTTAATTTCCAGAGGATTTTTTGGCTACGAGAATACCAGAGCTAGAAGGGATAAAGTTGAGCTAGTCCGCCTCAATACCGACGGTACAGCTACTAAACGGACGATCGAAGTCGATTTAAGTCAAGGAATTAACGAAGAAGCCAATCCTCAACTTCGCAACAACGACATGATTATCGTATCTCGCAGGGGTCTCGTCAATTTTGTCGATCGCATGAACGCTGTAATCGGACCTGTCGGGCCAGCTACGGGAGTGTTAAATTTTATAAACGTTCTCCGATTTTTATTCAGGTAAGAAGGCGACGGGTGAGGTGGATAATTCCTGGCAAAGGCTAGAATAAACTAAACAATAAGATTACCCCGCCGCGACCTAGCCACTTCAAAAATATCAACCTCAAAAATATCAACCTCAAAAATACCCAGGCTGAATATGGATAGCAGACAAGATTACCAACCCTTCACACCCAAATCGAATGGCAAACTGCCGGAGTTATCTGCTCAGAACTACAGAGATCACTTCGTAGAGGAGAGAGAAGAAGAAAAGCTAGACTTGTCCTGGCTCTTAGGCGTCGTGCGCCGTCGCTTCCTGGTCATGGCAGCAGCCACCATAGCTTTGAGCGCCCTGGCAGGAACAGCGATCGTCCTCACGTCTAAACAGATTACGATCGAGTATGAAGGCTCCTTTTCCCTCTTGGTAGAACCAGCCACGGCAGAAGGTTTGCTATCCAAACAATTAAACAACACCCAAGCTGCCGACTTAGCAAGAATTAATATAGAAGGAATTAGCTTAGTAGACTACGAAACCCAAATTAGGATTTTGCGTAGCCCCAAAATGATGCAGCCCATAATTGAGGAATTGCGAGCGTGGTATCCCAAAATGAACTATACGGAACTGATCTCAAAAATGTCCATCAACCGCGTCAGCTACACGAAAGATGGCAAACAGCAAGGCACAAAAATTTTACAAGTTCGCTACAAAGATGCAGACCGAAAAAAAATTTACGGCGTATTGGACAAAATTTCTAAAGCTTATCTAGATTACAGCTTGCAGCAACGGCTGATGGGCATTAATCAAGGTATTAAATTTATAGATACGGAGATGCCCAAGCTCCGAGAAAGAGTGGAAGTTCTGCAACTGCAAGTCCAAAGACTGCGGCAGCAGAGCAACTTGTTTGAACCTCAGATAGAGGGAAAATCTCTGTCTGAACAAGTTCAAAGCATTCGGGGTAAGCAAGTAGAAATTAGAGTTCAGCTACAAGGGATGCGAAACCTCTACCAAAGCTATGAAAAATTACTCAACGAAAATAATCCCCAGGGGCTGCTGATGACCCAAGGACAAGCTTACGGCGGACTCTTAGGTCAAATTCAGAGAATAGACTCGGAATTGTCCTTAAAATTAGCTCAATACAGAGAAGACAGTTTGCCAGTTTTAGCGTTGCGAAAAAGTCGGGAAGAACTGATTTTAACCGCCACTAAACAAGCAAGAGAAGTGGTGATGGGAAATTTAGAGACCCAAATCAAAGAAGTTGAAGCGCGCGATCGCGAAATGACCGCTTCGCAAAATGATCTCAAGGAAAAAATTAGAAATTTTTCAGTTACAACCCGACAATACGACAATTTACAGCGGGAACTGCAAGTAGTTACTAAGAGTTTTTCGGACTTCTTGGCAAAACGAGAAGCCTTGCGGATCGATGCGGCTCAGGAACAAATACCCTGGGTGCTAATCAATCCTCCGCAAATTCCGCTAGACAAATACGGCAACCCTATAATAGCTACCGTCAAACAAACCAGAAAACAGTTAGCGCTGGCAGTAATTTTAAGCAGTCTGCTGGGCATAGCAGTCGGCTTGCTGGTAGAGGTACTAAATACTGTGTTCCACACTCCAGAATCACTGAGAATCGCCACAAGATTGCCCATACTCGGGGTGATTCCGTTTACCAAAAAAGTCAAGCGCAGACCGCCAGCCAGACAGAGGAAACTAACATCGGCTCGATCGAACTCGCAAGTGGAAGTAGTCGAACTGGGCGAACCTAGAGATACTGGTTCGATGAGCGGGGAACCAAGTATTTTGAGCGACTTGGACTATCAATTTTTAGAAGCATTTCGATCGCTCTACACGAACATTCACTTGCTGAATGCAGGAACGGCAATTCGATCGCTCTTAATCGGCTCAGCCGTAGCCGGAGACGGCAAATCTACAGTAGCTTTGCACCTGGCAGCCACAGCAGCAGCAGTCGGACAGCGAGTATTGTTAGTAGATGCAGACTTGCGCTGCCCGCAACTGCACGCTAAGTTAGGACTGCCAAACGTGCGTGGCCTGGGCGATGCCATCTCCACAGATCTCAGCCTCAACGACGCGATTCAACGAGCCCCGAACCAAGAAAATTTGTTTGTACTCACCGCAGGCCAAATTCCCCCCGATCCGATCAAGCTTCTTTCTTCCAAAAAAATGCAGTATCTGATGGAGCAATTTCAAGCCTTTTTTGACTTAGTAATTTATGACACCCCGCCACTAGCAGGCTTGGCAGACAGCCACTTGATCGCAGCTCGTACAGACGCTACGATTATGGTCGTCCAAATTGGGCAAACAGACCGATCGCAAGTTCGCAAAGTTTTAGAAGAATTAAAAATTTCTGGAGCTTCCGTCTTGGGAATCGTTGCTAATGGCTGCAAAAACACCGGTCACAGCTACCGCCAGCGCCCGGTCGTTTTAGACACGCTCTACGACCAAAAACTATCGGCTTTAGGTACGAAAAATCCTAATTAGACCAATGTTGATGCAGGCGGCCGAGCGCCGCCGTCCTCAACCGGAAACGCACAACCAATCTATACCCTGATTTTTTGATAATAGTACCATTTGAGAAAGAAAATGATAGACTAACGGACATAGCCTCGTGTGTCAACCGAGATTGCGCGGATCTTTAAATTTTGCGGTAATTACTCAGAAAATGATTGAGAAATCAGCAAAAGTGGGTAAACTACATTTAGCAGAGCGCAATCTCAATCAGGAAAAGACACCTTTGAAGGTGAACGTTAGTGTAAACGTTAATGAGAACGTTTCAACCCAGAACCTTGGTAGGGATTATTCTATGAGTACAGTTATGGTTGTTGATGATAGCGTCACTCTGCGGGAGATGATCGCCGACTTGCTCAAAGGTAGAGGACTCAACGTCACAGTAGCGAGTGATGGCGTAGAAGCTCTAGAGCAAATCAAGGCTAACCGCCCAGATTTAGTCGTTCTGGATATTGTGATGCCCCGGATGAACGGCTACGAAGTCTGTCGTCGGCTCAAAAGCGACCCTAAAACCCAAAATTTGCCGGTAGTAATGTGTTCGAGCAAAAGCGAAGAGTTCGATCGCTACTGGGGAATGAAACAGGGAGCCGACGCTTACATCGCCAAGCCATTTCACCCTCAGGAATTGGTCGGCACTATTAAGCAACTGCTGCGAGGTTGAGGTAGAGGAATAGGGACAGGAAAAAAATTGTCTTGAGCGCTGATTATTTCTGCTCCCGCAGCCTCTCTAAACTACTCGATTGACAATAGTCCAAACATCCCCGTCCGATCGCACGTAGGGAACAGAAATACTTTTAAAACCAGTAATAAAAGGCTTGTAATAAACCTGCCAGTAGCTGGGACTAATTTGGTCGGCTATAGCTTTGAGTCCCTTCACTTCCGCCGCCAGTTCCGCCGCCAGTTCATTAATCCGTTCCGCGTGTCCCTGAGCGAGCACTCTTCCTTCTTCAACTTGCTCTTCCATCGGAGTGATTCTTTGCAACTTTACCGACTGCTGCTGTTTCTGACTCAGTTGAGCAGACAGAGCCGCGATCGCGTCATCTATACCCTTGACTTCGGCCGACACTTGTGCTGTTTCCCTCGCGTGACGCCGATAAGCATCGGCGATCGCTTGGGGCGAATCACCGGCTGGGACAACATCGGCAATACTAAGCTGCTGGCGTTCCAGGCGCAATTCCTCAATTTGAGAGTAGATTGCCTCTATATCTGTCTGAAGTTTGTCCACCTAATTATTACCGCGTGGTTGTTGGATATTTTAGCATATTAACACAAACCAATCACCTAATCGGCATAGAAATTGCATATTTTAGGCGAGCTAGAAGCAAAGCCCCACAAGCAGAAGTTGAAGAGTTTGAAAAATACAAATTTTTATATTTCTCAGTTGAGCGATTTCCGTCGATATCCAGTCGGGTTAATCAGGTCGTATTCGGTAAAATCAGCATTATAGATTGGTAGTGAGGAAGGCAAGTACGAGCGAGTTTTATGAGGATTAAAGTCGTCACTACAAGCACAATTCCCAATTACCATTTACCAATTACCAATTACCAATTACCATTTACCATTTACCATTTACCAATTACCATTTACCATTTACCATTTACCAATTACCATTTATTAAGAGATTTTTTTAAGTTGTTAGCCCTTGCTGCCTCAACTCGACTATAGTCTCTACCAAGACATCGGGTTGCACAGGTTTAGACAGATGTCGGTCAAAACCCGCAGCAAAAGCACGATCGCGGTCTTCATCCCTAGCATAAGCCGTCAGAGCGATCGCCCAAAATTTCCCTGTCTGCGTGTTCAGAGAACGCAGCCTTCGTAGCAGCGAATAGCCATCTTCCTCCGGCATTCCGATATCGCTGACCACCACATCCGGCTCAAACTGCGAAGCCACCTCCAACGCCTCAGCAGCAGACGATGCAGCCATGACAGCGGCCCCGGAATCTGCCAAGACAAACCTCATAAATTCCTGCGAATCAACCTCGTCATCAACCAGCAAAACCTTAACTCCCAGTAAATTACCAGCGCCAGCCAAAACCTGCGCTTCCTCGCCCGCGATCGAATTTACCTGCATCGCAGGGAGACGGAAAGTAAAAGTCGATCCCATATCGAGTCCCGGACTCTGGGCCCAAACCGTGCCACCGTGGAGTTCCACCAACTGCCGGACGATCGCCAGACCCAGCCCCAAACCGCTATAATTGCGAGTAATCGTAGCATCCGCTTGGCGGAAAGAGTCAAACACGTAAGGCAAAAAATTCGGTGCAACCCCAATTCCCGTGTCGGTAACAGCCAGCTCAACCTCCGAATCAATTCTCGAAAGCCGGATTTCAACTCGTCCCCCGCGCGGCGTAAACTTAATCGCATTCGTCAGCAAATTCCAAATTACTTGCTGCAAGCGGCCGGGGTCTCCTGATACCCAAAATCTCGGATTTAACAGAGATTCAGGATTGTCAGAAACCTTCCCAAGTTCGGAAAATTCAGCAGTATCCAAGCCCAAATCTACAATTGCAAACTGCAAATTGATCGACTTAGCATCGGCAGCCAACCGCACCGTATTCACCGCTCCTTCCACCATCGAAATCAAATTTACCGCACAAGGATTCAAAGTCAACTTGCCGCGAATAATTCTCGAAATATCCAGCAAATCATCAATCAATTGAGTTTGCAATTTAGCATTTCGCTCGATCGTTTCTAAAGCCCGCCCAGTAGCAGCCGGATTGAAATTGCGTTGCTGCAGCAGTTGCGCCCAGCCCAAAATCGCGTTTAAGGGCGATCGCAACTCATGAGAAAGAGTTGCCAAAAACTCATCTTTCATGCGATTTGCCTGCTGAGATTCCTCATAAAGTCGGGCATTGTCGATCGCCGCCGACACCGCCTGAGCCAACTGCATTAAAATACTTTGGTCATCTTCGGCAAACTCCCCCTCGTACTTGTCCGACAACTGAATCAATCCCAGATTTCTGCCGTCCCTAGCCGTCAGCGGTACAGCCAGCCAGCCCCGCATCGGCGGGTGCTTGCCCCCAGCCTTGCCGAACTGCCGCCATGCCGGGTGAGCCTCTAACTCGCTTTGAGTCATCCGCATCGCCTGTTGCTGCTGGCAAACTTGTTGGTAAATGCCCGTACCGTCTGGCTCTTCGCAGTAATCTTGCCACGCGGCGTATTTTTCTGACATGGAAAACTTGCTAATTCCCGCATCCCAGTTGGCGGCCGGGTTGAGGTTGACCGCTACCTGGTGGACTTCCAGAATTTGGCGGGCGCTATCGGCAGCTAACTGAAGTATTTCTGCCACGGACAGCGTGGAGTTGATAGCTACTGACGCGGAGGTTAACTTTTGCAGGCGGCGCAAATACGACCGCTCGCGGGCCAATGCGCGGGAGCGGTCGTATTCTAACTGTTTACGATCCGTAATGTCGATCGCCACCCCGAACAGCCGAAGGGGTGTACCCGATGCGTCAAAAACCACCCGCCCTTTGTCGTGAAGCCAAATCACTGACCCGTCGGGTCGCACTTTGCGGTATTCCGACTCGTAAACTCCCGTGCCCGTGAGTGCGGCATCCACATCTGCCAAAAACCTTTCACGGTCTTCTGGATGCACCGCATTCTTTTTTTGCTCAAAAGTACCACAGGTGCTATCTGGGCCCAAACCCATCTGTGTTTCGGCATTGGACGAACGGCGGACTTCCCCCGATGCCACATCCCAGGTAAAAGCGATCATGTTAGCGGCTTCTAGAGCAAAGCGCAAGTTTTCCTCGCTTTCTTGCACCCGCGCGATCGATAATTTGCGATCGGTAATATCCCAAACCACGCCGCTCGATCGCACCGATTTACCCGTATCATCATCAAAAAACTTGCCCCTACCCGCGATCCAATGCAAGCTGCCGTCCGGCCAAATGACTCTAAATTCGTAGTTGTATTCTATTTTGTTTTCTAAAGCAAAGGCAACAGCCCGCGCGATCGAGGCCTGGTCATCCGGGTGAATGCAGGCAAAAAACGCTTCGTAAGTTCCCGCAAAACTGCCTTTTTCCAGCCCGAATAACAGTTCGTGTCCCTCCGACCAAACCACCTCGCCATTTAATAAATTCCAATCCCAAGTTCCCATTTTCGAGGCTTCGATCGCCAACCTCAGCCTTTCCTCTGAAAGTGCCAACTGCGCCGACGTTTTCGCGTAGTTCTCGCGCAACTGCTGATTTTTCAAGCTTTCGCCCACGGCCCCCGCCAGCCGCTTTAAGTGCCGCCCTTTGAACACGTAATCGCTTAAGCCGGCTTTCATAGCTTCGACTGCCACTTGTTCGCTGCCGCTATCAGTACACATAATGACTGGACAATTGGGGTAGCGACTGTGAACTTTTTGGAGAATAGTTAATCCGTCGCTCCAGTGCAGTTGGTAGTCGGTAATGACTATATCAAAACCCCCGGCTACCAGGATGTATTCTAGAGTTTGGATATCAATAACGGACTTAATTGCTAAATCGGGAAAAGTTTTCCTCAGTTCTCGCTCGATCATCAGGCGATCGTTCGGGTTGTCGTCGATTAACAGAATAGACAGCATTAGCCTTTGAGTTTTTGTATGGTCGCAAACATTCTTAAATCTAACAATATGTTATTGAGCAATCTCGACAATTTAAATATGTACTTGGTGGGTTAATTAGACTTGCGGCGTTGCTGATTTGCGGTATGGAAAGCTAAATATGCAAGTCATAGAAACCAGTATCCACAAAGGTTCGGGAGCTTCAACTGATTTTTTTCATACCCTGATTAAACAACACCCAATAAAAACTGGTAAACAGCCACTACAAACCACGAAATCCTGTATGTTCTGGCAGTTCGGTATAGTTGAGCCAATAGTCGCTAAAACTCTGCATCATTTCCAATAAAGAAGCAAACCCGACTGGTTTAACCAAATAAGAATTTACCCCTAAATCGTAAGCTCGTGTGACATCAAGTGTTTGACTAGAAGAAGTAAGCATAACCACTGGCAAGCGTTTTAGTTCCGGCTGCTGCCTCAGCCAAACCAGAACTTCGTGACCGGATCGTCTGGGCAATTTCAAATCTAGTAAAATTATCGCAGGTAAAGGATAGCGATCGCGATCGCTGTATTCTCCGTCCCCATTTAAATAAAAAACCGCTGCATCTCCATCTCGCACAATTTGCAGCGAAGTATTAGCAAAAGTCTCATTGCGAAATGCCCGCTGCATCAATAGAATATCAACGGGGTTATCTTCCACCAGCAAAATCGTCTGCGTTTGGGTCATGCTTCCTCAGTTGTATCCAAAATCGACTGCCTTGTCCTACTTGAGATTCCACTCCAACTTGACCGCCCATGCGATCGACTCCTTTTTTTACAATAGCTAATCCTATACCAGTTCCGGGGTAAGATTCGATACCGTGCAGCCGCTCAAAAACCCGAAAAATGCGTTTTTGATGTTCCGGAGCAATACCGATGCCGTTGTCTTCTACCCAAAGACGGATGAGGCGGACTGGCAATAGAGGGCTGGCCATAAGTAACTGGGAATGTTCCCACTGTCCCACAGTTTGCCTTTCCAATTCTCCCGCTATATCCCTGTCTGTCTCTCCCTCTTGAGGCAGCTCAAGTTCCTCGGCCCATATCTGCACTTGGGGTGGTACACCTTCCACAAATTTTATAGCATTGGTGAGCAGATTGGCGATTATTTGAACTAAAGTAACGCGGTGGGCAATTACCGCAGGCAAGGGCGATCGAACACTGATTTGAGCGTGCCTGGACTTAGCGTCAGCTTTCACCATAGCAATTGCTTCGGCAACAACTGATTCTAAATCTAAAACTTGCATCGATAAATCAGTGCGGATCAGGCGGCTGTAAGCTAGCAAATCTTGGATTAATTCTTCTAGTTGTTGCCCAGAATTAACAATTTGCTGGGCGTATTCTTGACCAAGTTCGTCGAGGGTATCACGGTAATCTTCTAATAAAGCTTCAGCCAATCCCTGCATTCCCCGCAGGGGAGCACGCAAATCGTGGGCTACGGTATAGGCGAAAGCTTCTAATTCTTCGTTAGCTGCTTGAAGTTGATTTGTGCGGAGTTCCACTCGCCGTTCTAACGTAGCGTTGAGCATCCGAATTTCTGCTTCTGCTTGTTTGCGGGCAGTTATGTCAATGGCGGTACTAATTACTAAACTTCTGCCGTCGGAAAGCTGGCCTAAAGGTGCGGAATAAAAGTCCCAAATTCGAGTTTCGCCACTGGCTGTGGCAATCATATATTCGCCTTCATAAATGCGCGCGTTTAATTGGTGCAGCCGATCGATATCTGCTTGCACTAGCGATTTGCGGCGGTGGTAAGCTTTTTCTGTCCAATCTTCAATTGTGGGAATTTCTGAGTATTCGTAGCCTGAGAGTTCAGTCCAAGCGCAGTTAATTTGCAAAACTTGTCCGTTTTCAGCGTGCAGCATAATTGGCAGCGGTGCCTCGATAATGGCGCGGCGGAAACGTTCTTCGCTTAATTGTAGGAAGTGGCGATCGTGTTCTAGCTGTTCTAACAGTTGATTTTGCTTGATTTCGGCATTGTCGCGCAAAGTTCTATCGCGCTTCACTAAATAGTAAACCAACATCATCAACAGGAAATTTACTAAAGCAGCAACGGTAAAAGTCAGGATTGTCAAATTAGCGCTGGCTTGAGATTCTCGGGCGCGCTGCTGCAATAGCTGAATTTCTTCGGCAGTCATGGCGGCTATCTGCTGCCGAATGCCGCCCATGATTTGCTTTCCCCTACCGGACTTTACTTGCTGCAGGGCTGCTTCTAAGTTTTGTTCGCGTCGCAGATTGATAATTCCTTCAAGTTCGGCTAATTTAGAGTCGATCGCAATTTTCAAGTCGCGAATGCGCTGTTGCTGCCGGTTGTTGTCAGCGGTTAGCTGCTGCAATCCGACTACTTGTTTGTTGATGCGGGCGATCGCGCTGTGATACGGTTCTAAATAAAGTTCTTCTCCCGTCAGCAAATAACCGCGCTGTCCGGTTTCAGCATCTTTTAAGGTGGAAAGCGTAGCTTCGAGTTCGGTTAAAACTTGGTGAGTGTGGCTCACCCAGCGTTCGTTTTCGATTAACTTGAGAGTGTTGCGGTAGGAAGTTGCCGCATTGAAAATTAGCAGCGCTACGACCATTCCGATACCTGCGGTGATTTGGGGAGTCAGCGATTGTTTCATGAAATAGTCGGCGTGCAAGTCCTGCTTTTTTTTATTTTAGCTGGATACGGACTACTGGAATTTTTGGCGCGCTCAGAGACGGCGACTAAAGACTATAAATTTAAGGCTCAAGTGTGCGATCGATCTTGTGTCTAGTTTAGCCTCGATCCTCCTCGCATCCCTCTTAAGTCGGAGATGGCATAAATCGCTCTCTTGAGTCTCGTGATTCAGGCAGACACCAGACAATCTAGGATAGCCTGCAAAGCTTTATTCGCCTTTTTTTGTATCGAGTTTTGTATCGTTCGTGTTCCTTGGGCAGTGTCAAATTGCGGCGCAAATAAAAGAGTTTTTACCTATTGACTTCAGTTGATTTTTGGGGTATATTTTAGATAATGGGAGTGGTGACATAAATTTAAATTTTGCCACTATTCCCATTATTAAATAATACATTGTCAATCTAGCCAAGTCAAGCTTTTTACCCCAAAAAAAAGGCGAATTTTTAAAATTTTATTTAAAAAATAATCTGTTGGAGGCAGGGAGAAATTCACAGAGGCGATGACGCGGGTGAATAGTATCAGAAATCAGAAATGCGAGCGATCGGGTAATTGGGGAGGATTCACCGATTGAAATTAATTTAATATCAACTCCCGTAACATCGGAATTATACTTTGTTTGCGAGACGATCGCACTGCACTCGCAAAAGGATAATTCCGATGCCCGCGAAAACGATATAATTAGGCAACCACAGCGGCTTTCATCGCCAAAATGCGATCGATCGCATCTTCAACAACCTTATCAGGCGTAGAAGCACCCGAAGTCACGCCGACTACAATTTTACCATCCGGTAGCCAACCTTCAGTTACGACCAAATCTCCCCCCAAAGGCTTGTGTTCGATCCGATTTCCCGGTAAAATCCGCTCCGCACAATCAATGTGATAAGAAGGAACAGTTTTGTCGATCGCAATTTCCTGCAAATGCGTAGTATTAGAAGAATTAAAACCCCCAATCACCAGCATCAAATCCAACTTTTCCTCAACCAAACTCAACATAGCATCTTGCCGTTCCTGAGTCGCATCGCAGATAGTATTAAAACTCAGAAAATGCTCGCTCAAATTCTCCGGCCCGAACTTCCGCATCATCGTTTTTTCAAACAACTTGCCAATATTCTCTGTCTCAGTTTTGAGCATAGTAGTTTGGTTAGCAATACCAACGCTGTCCAAATCCACATCTGGGTCAAAACCAGCAGAATAAGCCTTACTAAACTTAGCAAGAAACTCAGCGCGATCGCCCCCATGCAAGATATAATTGCTGACATATTCAGCTTCTTGCCAATTCAGCACAATCAAATACTTATCAGCAAAAGAACTCGTCGCTACAGTTTCTTCGTGCTTATACTGACCGTGAATAATCGAAGTATAATCCTTCTTTTTGTGCTTTTCAACAGTATTCCAAACCTTAGAAACCCAAGGACAAGTAGTATCAACAATCTTGCAGCCCTTATCATTAAGCAACTGCATTTCTTGAACACTCGCTCCAAAAGCAGGTAAAATTACCACATCGCCACTATCGACAACAGAAAAATCTTTCTGTCCATTCTCAACAGCAATAAAACCAACTTCCATATCCCGCAAATGCTGATTGACAGACGGATTATGAATAATCTCATTAGTAATCCAAATCCGTTCGGAGGGGAAATGCTGGCGAGTCTCGTAAGCAATAGCTACAGCGCGTTCCACCCCCCAGCAAAAGCCAAAAGCCTGAGCCAGCCGGATCGTGACTGCGCCGCGTTCCAGTCTGTAATTATTGTCGCGAATTTGCTGGATCAGACTGCTTTGATAAGCCGTCTGCATCACCCCAGCTACCTCAGCTTCGTGTCCGAAACCCTTGCGATGGTAGTTTTCAGACTGTTGGAGCGATCGTTTAAAAGCTTTAGTATCCATGGGGTATCGAGTAGAAATCTAGGTTAATTACCTTTGATTTTAGAATGCCTGGGGTGCGATCGGGCTTATTGGCTCAGTAGCGAAGAGGGGATATGCTATTTATACGATCGACACATGAGGGGGAAGAAGGAATGAACCGCGAAGACGCGAAGGACGCGAAGGAAGAAGAATGAGACAATTGGGCGAAGAGGTAGAACAGTTGGCTTATAGAGCGATTGGGGCGGCTATTGAGGTGCATCGGCTTTTGGGGCCAGGATTTTTAGAATCAGTGTATCAGGAATCCTTAGAAGTTGAATTTCGGATGCGGGGGATAGCTTGTCAGCCTAAAAAGCCAGTAGCAATCACCTACAAAGGTTATTCAGTTGGCGAAGGTCAATTAGACTTTCTCGTTGGCGATATCCTCATTGTCGAACTAAAAGCTGTAGAAAAGCTAGCTCCCATCCACGAAGCCCAAGTTATCTCTTATCTTAAAATGACTAAAAATACCCTAGGCCTTCTGATCAACTTCAACGTTCCGATCCTCAAAGAAGGCATCAAACGCATAATTCTCTCCTCTTAACCCTTCTTCCTCTTCCTTCTTCGCGCTCTTGGCGCCTTCGCGGTTCGTTAAAAAAAACTCAAAAAAAAGCGCTAAAGACGGAAGAACGAATGAACCGCGAAGACGCCAAGGACACGAAGAAAGAAGAATGAGACACTTTCTTTCGCGTTCTTAGCGCCTTCGCGGTTCGTTAAAAAAAAACTTAAAAAAAGCCGAGAGACCCAGATAGCTGAGTCTCTACACGATCGAACTCCCACAGAAAATCAGCTTCAAATCTTCTTAGGCGCAAAAGGAGAGCTCGATTCCAACGAACTGAAACCGCCGGCAAAATCCTCACCGTAAGCTTCTTCCCCATGCTCGCCGATATCCAAACCTTGGTCTTCAGCAGATGACGGCACTCGCAGTTCCATAAACTGCCCCAAAATTTTCAGGATCGCAAAAGTGCCCACAGCCGCAAACACGTAAGTAACTACAACGCCTATAAACTGGGTCACGATTAGCCCCGGATTCCCCGCAAACAGCCCGTCATTGCCGGCAGCATTAACCGCTTTAGTCGCAAACACGCCAGTCAGAATCGCGCCTATAGTTCCGCCGACGCCGTGAATCGGGAAGGTATCCAAAGAGTCGTCAAATCCCAGCTTAGCCCGGAAACTAACGGCAAAGAAGCAGCAAACCGAAGTGATCGATCCGATCAAAAGCGCCCCCACTGGAAGTACGAATCCAGCAGCAGGTGTGATGCCCACCAATCCCGCGAGGAAACCGCTAGCAATTCCCACTGCTGTCGGTTTGCCTCTGAGCACCCATTCCACAATTGTCCAAGTTAAACCTCCGGCTGCTGCAGAAATCATCGTGGTGACAAAAGCCACTGTTGCTAAAGAACCAGCTCCCAAAGCGCTACCGCCGTTGAAGCCAAACCAGCCGAACCACAGCATCCCAATTCCCAGCAAGACGTAGGGTACGTTGTGAGGGGTGTGGGGCTTGTTCAAGTGGTCCTTGCGGGGCCCGATCATCCAAGCTGCGACAACCGCAGAAACACCGGAACTAATGTGAACGACTGTGCCGCCGGCAAAGTCCAGAGATCCGATCGCCTGCAGCCAGCCTCTACCCCAAACCCAGTGGGCTAAAGGAGAGTAGATGAAGGTAGACCACAGCAGCACGAACCAGAAATAGGTTTTAAATGTTACCCGTTCGACGATCGCCCCTGAAATCAAGGCTGGAGTGATGATGGCGAACATCATCTGGTAAACCATGAAGACTTGGTGGGGTATTGTCGGTGCGTAGCCGATCGGATCTGGTGTGTCCGCCGTGACCTTGTTCAAGAACATCCAGTCGAAGCCGCCGATGAAGCTTTCGATCCCTTGACCAAAGCCTTCGGACGCTGGAGTGGAAACATCAAAGGCCAAACTGTAGCCCCACAGCGTCCATGTAACGCCGATGACTCCCATCATCACTAAGCTCATCATCATGGTGTTGAGGACGTTGCGCGATCGCACCAGCCCCCCGTAGAAAAACGCCAGCCCTGGTGTCATCAGCAATACCAGTGCTGAGGAGACCAACATCCAGGCCGTATCGCCACTGTCGATCGGATTCGGCGCCACCGCAGCAGCAGTACCAGCAGCATCTTGAGCTAAGGCATTGTCCGTCAGCGGTACGCTTAACAGCCACAGGGCGATGATGCCGATCGTTAAACTTTTTTTGATCACGTTAGTTGTACCTTCTCATACTCAGCAATTTTCAGGGAAGACCGAGCCGATGTTAGATGGGAGGATTTTAGATGCAATAGTTATTTGGTTTTAAGTCCCTGTTTTAGCGGAACAAATCTTCAATAGATAATTCCCCAATCCTCAACCCCCCGACTTCGTATAGCCGAACTCATCTAAATTCGTCAACTTTCCATCCAATGGTCTATGCCTTTTGGATTGCACCATTTGTACCAACTGTTATTCTGTATCACCCTATACTAAATAGCTACGTATCATATTTCTTAATCTATCAGTCGATACTTGACATAGCCATTGATAACAGAGTAATCGGAGAGGAGTTTTGAGTTGGGGAGAGTGGGAGGAGGAGAGGGGGAGAGTTGGGGAGAATGTTACTTTATCCTTTATCTTTCTAACTAATGACTAATGACTAATAACTAATGACTCATGACTCATGACTCATTTTTCAACTGCATCTGATCGAACAGTTGCAGGGCCGATCGCCAAACCAGATAACCTTGATCGTTAAGGTGCAAGCCATCTGTGCTGAGTTCAGTTGGCAAATTGCCGTCAGCATCCGCAAACAACGGGTACAAATCGAGATACAAAACATTTTCAGAACTAGCAATTTCTTTCAGCCGTCGATTTATTGCTCTAATCCGACTGTTAGGAATCGCCAACAGCCGATCGCGATTTTCCCAAGTAGCTTGTTCCCCGCTGTGGGGCAAAATCGACTGCACAACCACTTGTGCTTTGGGGTGAGCCCACCGCAAATCGCGAATAATCTGCCGCTGGTTGTCCAAAATCCCTTCGTCGCTGGTTCCCCGCAACAAATCGTTAATCCCAATCATCACAAACACCGTATCCGGCGCAGTTCTATCAAACAACTGCAACCGCTTCAGCAAACCCAGGGAAGTCTCCCCCGAAATCCCTTGATTCAGCCAAATTCGATCGACTGGTAACAGCTTGGTTGGGAACCACATACTTAGAGAATCCCCAGCCAAAACACTCAGTCTTGAGGGCCGATTCGCCGCCGCCGCCTCAGCTTCGCGACCCAACTGCGTCACCCACTGCTGGTAAGTCCATTTATGTCGCGGTCCGGGAACGGGCACGTCTAGCACTGCCTTTGCAGAGATCGCCGGTTGGCCAATTTGTTCCTGGGCCGCTTCTGCCGTCACCGCAGCACTTGCCGGGAAGCTTTCTGTCAAGTTGTTTCCCCGCTGCAGTAGTTGAGCGACTGTAAGTATCAGTACCCCGTTCGTCACCAAAGATAGCAAAGCCCAAACCGGAACAGCTTTCGATCGGCTAACTTCCATCCCTAAGAGGGATTTATGAGTTCTACTTCTGCTACCTCCTCCAAACTTCTCCATAAACTCAAGCTATTTGCAGGCCTCACACCAAATAATTTGCACTGATTGCTGCATCAAATTTTACCGCTCAATTAAAGCCTCAATTCTTGTAAGAATCAAGCACTGTGCTGTGTTGGGAGCGACGGCGATGCAGAACTTTGCTTTTTCGCACTACTTTACCATAAAAAATCTGCCTACCAAACTTTCTTGCACATAAATTCGGGTTTGTCTAGGTCTGCTGATTGGACAAAAATATATCTAAAACTTACCGAAATTACTCATTTCTGATGCTAAAATCCAAAAATGAAAAAATTAACTATAACTGAAGCAGCCAAACTTAAAGGTGTGAGTGCTTCCACCTTGCGCCGATGGGAAGCCGAAGGCAAGCTAATACCGGAACGCACCGCTAATGGTCACAGACGCTATGACTTAGGTCATCTTCTCGGCTTAAAACGCGAGGGGGCTTTAACCGTTGCTTACGCTCGGGTTAGCAGTCACAACCAAAAAGATGATTTAGACAGACAAAAACAAGTTTTGGAATTGTTTTGTGCATCTCAGGGGTGGCAATTCCAAATCATTGATGATATAGGTTCTGGGGTTAATTACAGTAAGCGGGGTTTACAACATCTAATTCGGGCGATCGCAGACAATCAAGTAGAAAGGTTGGTATTAACTCACAAAGACAGACTGCTGAGATTTGGTTCTGAACTAATTTTTAATTTGTGCGAACACTTTGGGGCAGAGGTAGTGATTATAAATCAAACCGAAAATACTAGCTGTGACGAGGATTTAGCTAAAGATATACTAGAAATAATCACTGTTGTCTCCGCCCGCCTAGATGGCAGCAAGAATCCCAAGAACAAGCGCATCGTTGAAGAACTTAAAGCAATTGCCGGTAAACTCTAATCAATACACCAGTTTGCAAAGCTAGTCACTTACAGATTCTCAATTCCCAATTACCAATTATCGGTGCACATCTCATGCAATCGGAAACTACTATATTTAAGGCGTTGCATAATAGCGGGATGATTTTGATTTTTTTGTCGGATGGGATCTGGTAGCCCAAAGGCGTGTATTTTCACAGCAGGCGGGACACCCACAAAAATCATCCTCAAATTGTGCAACGCCATATGTAAGCCATTAAAGGTCAACTAAAAATAAAAATATGCCCGCGTTCGCATCGAAGATTTAAACGCGAGCACAACGATAGACAGCCATAAGTTGGCGGCTATTTCAGATTGTGGTTGTTCTGAATAAAGGCGTGAATTAGCTGATAAATAGCTAATCTAGGACACGAAAGCTGAATTGATCGATCTCTTCGCACGCTCTACAGTTTGGTAGTCTTGCCTCCAGAACCCCCACCATAACCGCCGTAGCTGGTCTCACTTCTGTTGTCCAAGCTCGTTTCCTTCACAAACCCGGTATAGGCTTCCATCCCGTGTTCGCCGATATCCAAACCTTCAGCCTCCTCTAAAGCAGAAACGCGGATACCCAGCAAAGCTTTGAGTGCCAGCCAAAAAATCGTACTCAGCAGCACGGTCATCCCGCCTACAGAGATAATGCCGACCAACTGCGCCCAGAGTTGACCGAAACCTCCGCCCACAAGCAATCCGGCTTCGGGGCCTGCGGTATAAAGTCCAGTTGTAGGCCCGTCAGCAAACAAGCCCACTGCCAGAGTTCCCCAGACGCCGCAGACTAAGTGAACTGAAGTTGCGCCTACAGGGTCGTCAATTTTCAAGTTGTCGAAGAAAGTTACTGCGAAAACTACCAGGATACCGGCGATCGTGCCGATAATGGCAGAGTTGGGCACGTTGATCCAAGCGCAGCTAGCTGTTACCCCGACTAAGCCGGCGAGGATGCCGTTGATAATCATCGAAAGGTCGGGTTTGCCCAGATATAGCCAAGCAGTAATCGTTGCAGCAATTCCCCCGAAGGCACCGCCGGTGTTGGTTGTGAGCGCAATATGGGCGATCGCATTTGGATCGACTGCCATTGTGGAACCGGGATTGAACCCAAACCAACCCAACCACAAAATCAGACAGCCCAAGGTGGCAATGCTCATATTGTGTCCCGGCATCGCCACAGTATCGCCGTCGCGGTACTTGCCGATTCGCGGCCCCAAAAATGCCGCTCCCATCAAAGCCGCCCAACCGCCTACCGAGTGAACCACTGTCGAACCGGCAAAATCCCAGAAGCCGGCTTTGGCCAGCCAGCCGCCGCCCCAAATCCAGTGTCCGGTAATCGGGTAAGCAATACCTACTAGCAGCAAGCTGAAAATTAAGAATTCAAGGAATTTAATTCGCTCTGCAACGGCTCCAGAAACGATCGTCGCAGCAGTTCCCGCAAAAACTAATTGGAAAAAGAATTTAGCGCTGAGGGGAACTCCAGTCCAGTTTAATGCGCTGAAAATGCCTTGATAAGCGTCTCCTGTGGCGGGGCTGTTGTCAGCTACGTTCCACAGGAAAAATCCGCCACTGCTGCCGATAAAACCGTTGCCGTCGCTGAACATTAAGGCAAAGCCGATCGCCCAATATGCGATCGTAGACAGCGCAAAAACAATCAAGTTTTTGGACAACACGTTAACCGCATTTTTTTGGCGGCAAAAACCGGTTTCCAACATACCGAAACCGGCGTTCATAAAGAACACTACCATCCCAGCCACCATGACCCACATGGTATCCATGCCCACCTTAAGGCTGGCTAATTGTTCCTCGGTGGTTGGCGCGGGAGCTGTTTGGGCTACCGCCGCATATCCCCACACCAAGACAATGATTGCAGCTAAAGGTATGCAGGCTTGCCAACTTGGAGTGAGGCGGGCGATCGCCCGTGGTAACTTCTTCAACCTGTTGACTTTCGTAAAAAATTTAGCGGATGGCAAATTTAAAGCATCCCGCCTGACTTGTTTCGACTTGTTCTTTCCGACAGTCATTTTAATCACTTTTACCCTCTTTACGGCTAGTAAGCTCAGCAATATTCGGAAAACTTTCCAATCTTACTACAAAAGTTTATGGATTATTTGTTGAGATTGAGATAGTTATGATAGCCTAGCTCTTCTAGTTGATTTTGTTTTTTCAGTACAGATTCGGACAAAGTTTTGCGGTAATGCAGCACTCGCTCTAGCAATTCTGGCTGATGAGCTGCTAGTATCTGAACTGCCAGCAAGCCAGCATTCTTAGCGTTGCCGATCCCCACTGTTGCTACGGGTATCCCGGCTGGCATTTGCACGATCGAGTACAGCGAATCTACCCCTTGCAGGTGGCGACTTGGTACAGGCACGCCAATTACTGGCAAGGGGGTTAAAGATGCTACCATACCCGGGAGGTGCGCCGCTCCCCCGGCTCCTGCGATAATGACTTTCAAGCCTCGTTGGTGCGCGGTTTGGGCGTATTCCACCATGCGTTCAGGGGTGCGGTGCGCCGAGACTATCGCCACGGAGCAAGCAACACTGAATTCTTCGCAAACTGCGATCGCATCTTTCATGGTTGGCAAATCCGAATCGCTACCCATGATAATTCCAACTGTCGCTTGATTCATAAAATTTTCAGATTTGAGATTTCAGATAAATGCTAATTTTAAATGATTGCGTTAACTCAAATTTAGATATTTTGTACCAAAACTGACCCTTAAAAGCAATTTTGCCACAAGCCCCCGTCTGAGCAGCCCTGGAGCCAGTAAAAAGCAAAAAGCTCTCCCTCCTCGTCGCCAGCCACCGGATTTATCCGTAGCGAATATTAAATCTAAAATCTAAAATCTAAAATCGGATGACTGAAGCCACAACCCCACCTGCCGCCCGCACAGATATTCTCAATGTTCGCCTCCCCGGTTGCAAGGATTTGCAGATGCTTGCTGTTGACGAAACGGGCATCATTCAAGAAGTTTGGCCGATGGACGCCGTATTTAAACGGATTTGTCCTCCCGATTTGCAAGTGCTTGATGTAGCAGGCGATTGGCTTTCTCTGGGCGGTGTTGACTTGCAGATTAACGGGGCCCTCGGTTTTGCTTTTCCCGATTTAGAAAACAAGCATATTGAAATTTTGCCGAAAATTTGTCAATTTTTGTGGAATCAGGGAGTGGATGCTTTTTTGCCGACTTTGGTGACAACTTCGCTGGATAAGTTTAGGCGATCGCTCTCGACTATAGCTGATTATATCCGTACTGCAAAAGCTAATGTTGCCACAACCAATAAAGCCAAAACAGCGGAAATTCTCGGCGTTCATCTCGAAGGCCCTTTTCTCAACCCCATGAAGCGAGGTGCTCACCCAGTTGAGTTTTTATTACCGCTAACTATAGAAAATGTCAAGCAAGTTTTAGGAGATTGTGCCGATATCGTCAAAATAATTACTTTAGCGCCCGAATTAGACAGCACTGGCGAAGTCATTTCCTATTTGCAAAGTTTGGGAATTTCCGTCAGTCTCGGACACTCCCAAGCGACGGCAGAGCAAGCCCAACAAGCATTTGAGCGGGGAGCTTCAATGGTAACTCACGCTTTTAATGCGATGCCGAGTTTGCACCACCGAGAACCGGGTTTGTTGGGAGCGGCGATTGTTTATCCGGGCGTAAAATGCGGTTTAATTGCTGACGGGAAGCACGTTTCTCCGACAATGATTGATTTTTTGCTGCGCGCTGGTAGGTATCAAAAAGGCGTTTTTTTGGTGAGCGATGCTTTGGCTCCTTTGGGTTTACCTGACGGTGTTTATCCTTGGGATTCCAGACAAATTGAAGTTAGAAAAGGTACGGCTTGGGTAAGATTAGATTACCACTCGCCCCTGGAATCTGCTACTTTGGCGGGTACAACTCTGCCACTGTTGGCCGGAGTGCAGAATTTGGTGGAGTGGGGAATTTGCGATGCCGAAAGTGCGATCGCCCTGGCAACTGAATCTCCAAGAAAGGCGATCGGAATTTCGGGAATTATTGGCAAATCGGCAACTCAATTGTTGCGCTGGAATTTGGATGAATCGACACAACAATTGACTTGGCATCGGTTGTTTTAAGGAAGAAGGAATAAAAAAGAAGGAAGAAGGAAGAAAAACAATTCAATTTTTTAAATTTACCAATTTCCAATTCCCTTTTTCCCAATTCCCACCCCGAGGCTTTATAATATTTAACCGTTGGCAATAACTCAGCAGCAGGCAGATCGATGAATTTGGTAGACGACAAGACTATAGTTAGACAGTATTTTAACTCGACGGGCTTCGATCGCTGGCAGCGAATTTACGGCGACGGCAAAGTCAATAAAGTTCAGCTAGACATCCGCACCGGCCACCAGAAAACGGTGGATAGAGTCATCGAATGGCTGCAAGCTGACGGCAATTTACACGGGCTTTGTGTCTGCGATGCCGGCTGTGGCGTGGGTTCTCTGAGCATTCCTCTGGCTGACGCTGGGGCAATTGTTTGCGCTAGCGATATCTCTGAAAAGATGGTAGCAGAAGCCTACGAGCGATCGACAGCAGTTCCCGGCAAGCTCTACAACATCTCCTTTGCAGCCCAAGATTTGGAAGCTTTAACGGGCAAATTTCACACGGTTATTTGTTTGGACGTGCTAATCCACTATCCTCAAAGTAAGGCTGCGGAAATGATCGCTCACCTAAGTTCGATCGCCCAATCGCGACTAATTCTCAGTTTTGCCCCCAAAACCTTAGCACTTACCGCCCTCAAAAAATTTGGCGAACTTTTTCCCGGCCCGAGCAAAACTACCCGTGCTTACCAGCACCGCGAAGCTGATATTATCAAAATCTTAGAAAACAATGGTTTTGTTATTAACAGAACAGCGATGACTAGCACTAGCTTTTACTATTCTCGCTTGCTGGAAGCTGTGCGGAAATAGGTTAAAAATATCTGCCGATTCTGAGGCCAGTTTAGATCGTTTATTGGCTGTGTAGATACAGTCTTGACCTGTCAAGGGGTAGCAGTCAAATAATTGGGGTCGAAAGGCTTTTGGGATTTTAAAATCCCAAAAGCCAAATGCACCACCAACTTCCGATATCATTGCGCCAATCACCTGCATCTTGACCTGGACACGACGGCTCTCCTGAGTTTATGGTGTAAAATGTAGGTTCTTCCGTACTTAGTGTGCTAAATTATTAGGAAAGTGCCAAGCAAGTAAAGCTCGCATTTCAAAATTAATGAAGTTTCTCAACCCAAATCCACACCTTTTCAACAACTTGAATTTGTTGTTAATTCCTTCTACTATACCGTTGGTTGTTCTTTGCTCAAAATATCCTACTATCTCTGCTAACCATCTTTTTATTGTGCCTACACTCTTTTTATAGTATGGTTGTGCTTTTTTCAACCAATCAATTAGTTCTAATGTTCCTTCTCCTAAATTCTGACTATGCTCAAATAAAAAATTGAACTCTTCTTTTAACGAGTGCATGATTCCTATTAACGGTGAAGCCTCTTTTACTTGTTTTAATTTTTGTTTTTGTTTGTTATATAAATTACCCTCAGCTTTCAATAATGTATATTTACTTCCTTTCAAACTGTTAAATAATTTAGCCCGTTCTTGGATTTTTAGCGATTCTGCCGCTTTTTTTTGAGCAATTCGCGCCTGATTTAATTCCTCATGAAGCATTTTCGTTACATGAAATCTATGTATCGGTTCAATAAGTAGGGGTAGCAGAGCAAAAAAAAGTAAGCAGAGTACACAAAGTGTCATAAAATAGGAAACATGACGCCAAAGATTATTTCACGCATACAAGTCATCCTGCAATATACTGCAAACCATCGACCCAAAAGGAATTGCAGACGAATCAATGCGTCAGACAGTAGAGCTCTGACTGAACCACTAGCGAGCAATTACAATTAAAAGTCAAAGACTTGGAGTCAGAGAATCAACGGTTGAAAGATGAAAACAACCGATTGAAGGGATAACAAGGAAAACCAGACATCAAAGCCAACTCCAAAGGATTCAGCAGCCAGCACTCATCAGAAAAAGAGCGAAAAACGCCAAAAAAGCACAAAAAGGGCAGTAAGAACGCGACGATTAAAATAGATCGAGAAGAAATACTAGAATATCCGAAAGACAAACTGCCAGCAGATGCAGAATTTAAAGGATACGAACAAGTAATCATCCAAGATATCAGCTTGGCAACCGACAACATATTGTTCCGCAAACAGAAATATTACTCACCCTCAGTCCATTTGTGACAAGTTAAGAAAAAGTGCAAATTGTCAAGGGGGTAGACAAAAAAGGTAAAATAGGATGAAACCTTTACCGGGCAAGCAGTTGAGCCATAATTGAACCAGTTATGATTCGCAAAAAACGCATCAACCGAGATCATGCAAAGAAAAAAAATAGTCCCCAAATAGAAAATGAAGCGATAGCGAATCACTTGGAAGATTTATTAATTCCGGCAATGGCTGCTCAAAAAACTTTTTATCGCCAACTAAATCTAAGAGATAGGATTCTGACACTACCATTAATGATGGCAGCAATATTAAGTTTATTATGGCGAAATGTAGCAGGAGTAACAGAATTAACCAGATTATTAAATAGAGAGGGATTTTTATGGTGTGAGCCGCAAGAGATTAGTCAACAAGCATTATCGCTGAGATTTTTAACTTTTCCAGCAATTTTATTTGAAAAAATATTTAAAGAATTATTGCCTCATTTTCGCCGAAAATGGTTAACAAGAAAATCGAGACCACTACCGGATAGCAGGGTAAGCTCATCTAATTTGGTATAAATTGTACTTGACAAAAAGGGCAAGATATAAAAGAGCCTCCTGTCAAGAG
>NZ_JAUBRC010000110.1:0-1903 GCF_036701635.1 Microcoleus sp. N9_B4
TTTCCATGTGTCTGATAGATTTTTTATGGCGGTTTCTGCGTCGGCAACACAGGCAAATTTTTGCCGGGAAAGCTTGCCTAGGGCGTCGGTTCAGTATTAGGAGTTGACAAAAAAAGGAATTTATGAAATTAGCCAGTGCATGAGTTCGACTCTATGCCTGGTGTAATTGGTCGAACCTTATCCATTCGAGCAATGACATGAAGATTATGAACAACAGCGACTCGCCGTAGATCGAAGAGATTTTTCCGCAGTCCAATATAGCGAGCACGGTTCCCCTGCCAATGGCCAATATGAGCCAGAGAGTGTTCAACTGTAGTACGTTTTCTCAAGTCTTGGCGACCAATAGCAGTGGATTGACGTGCTCGCAACTCTTGCATTAAGGCTTCATCAGGATGAATTGATACAGTCCGTCCTCTTTTACTATTCGTGCAACCAGACCTCAGAGGACAAATTGCACATTCATTCTGAGGAAAATGAACAGTTTTCCCGGTTCAAATGGGATACTTACCTGATTGGGACAGCTAATTAAATGCGTATCCCAGTCAAGGAAAAAAGAATTTTTATCAAACCGTCCAGAATTTTTGACCGGCCACGCCTTGCAAAATATCTGTAATTTATCATCCCGTTGTGTCACCCAATGACTAGATAAATAAGCCCGGTCAATATGTAACTCGGCTAGGTAAATATTTTGAAATTTCAAGTCACGTTCTAGGTCAACTGTAGCAGCGGATTCTGGAGTATTGGCGCGTGTCAACGCCACCGCGCAAACTACACCACTCTCTAAATCTTTAAGAACGTGGCGTTTATATCCATCTATTTTTTTAGAGCGGCTTTTACGCCCATGCCGCATATCTGGGTCTTCAATAGAAATGCGACGATCTTTGGCGACCCCTTTACTTAAACTCGGAACGCCTTGTGAGTCGAAAGTCACATTTTGGGATTCAATGACTCGGGCAACATCCAGAGTCTCTTGAACTACTTCAAACTCATCACGTTCGGACTGGTTTTGCATCCATTCTCCCACAGAATCTAAGCTTTTTAGGATAACTAAGAGTGCATTTTGACGCTCTACTGGATTATCCCAGTTTAAGTCTAAGGCTGTTTTTAGGCTGGAACTATTGAGAATTGGCGCACCAGCTAACTCGGCAATTTCTGCTGGCTCCCGCCCCTGCACAGCAGCTATCATACTCACCGCCTTACGCAAAGCATGACCCAAGAGATTATATGTATCTTCGACTTTACCAGCTCCCCATAAAGGTGAGGAATCTAAAGCTGCTTTCAATTGAGATGAGCCAAATTCACCTTTTTGTTTGGCAATTTCTACGGTGCGGTCAATTAAACGTTGGTCTAGTTCTTTTTTAATTAAGCGATTTCTGAATCTCACCAAAGTGGCTTTGCTAAAAGGGGGAGTTTCACAATGCCAGACAATCGAGAACTAACTGCCAACGTTGATCCATGAGCATTTCTTCAATTACTTCATCGTCAGAAATGCCTAAGTAGGCTTGCAGAATAATTGCCAAGGCAATTTGTGCAGGAGGAATTGGGCCCTGACCCACTGTGCTGTCTTTAAAAATTGTAGCAAGTTCTTCTTGAAACTCATCATTAAATATGAATGAACGGTTCAGTCGAAGAAACGTAAATAACTTAGCTCGTTTAATGCGTTTGATAATCAACGCTTCAGCGTCTGAGAGTTCAATTGGAGGATGCCATAAGTGAGGGCGCATCAGGTTTCTTCCTTCTTTCTGATTGTCAGAATTTAACAGGCTTTTTAATTCACATATCATTTTCAGTTTGTTTTGTCAACTCCTAATACTGAACCGACGCCCTAGTGAGGCTTGGGCGCTTAATTGTTGTTTGTTTACTTGTTTGTCTATTTGTTTGATGCTTGCTTGTTTTCTGAGTT
>NZ_JAUBRC010000111.1:0-1880 GCF_036701635.1 Microcoleus sp. N9_B4
CATTTTTATTTAACGATTTTACTAGCTTTTTCATTTTAACCCTTTTTTGACATATTCGCAAAAGTGAGATGCACCCGATTAAAGGTACTGTCAAACAGAATAAGGTTGTATATTTAGCAATAGACCGAACCAAATGGCAATCCAATAATATTTTGATGGTCAGCATGATTTGGCGAAAAAGAGCTATTCCTATTTATTGGAAAATGCTTGACAAACAAGGGAACAGCACATTAGGAAACCAACAATTCGTATTAACGCCAGTATTCGCCGCCTTATCAGATTATAACTTGATCGTGTTAGGAGATCGTGAATTTTGTAGCGTTACCGTAAGTATTCAGGTCAAAAATAGTTGAAAGTCCAGGAATCTGGTAGTCAGATGAGGGAAAAACAAGAGTCAGCAGCACTGAAAATTAAAATAGTTGAGCAGTGGAGCTATGAAGAACTGGTCAAACTCGTTGGGAGTACAGAAATATGGTAATGTAATCAGATGAGCGAAAAACCAGAGTTAACAGCACTAAAAATGGAAGTAGTTGAGCAGTTAAGCCGTGAGGAACTGATCAAAATTGTGCTGACACAACAGAAGCTCATAGAAAAATTACAACAAGAACTCGAAAAGCTCAAAGAGAAACAGCCGAGTAATAGTAAGACATCATCGAAACCCCCATCCAGCGATCTACTACAGAAATCAGAGAAAGCCTCTTCTGAGAACTCCTCCTCCTCAGAGTCCGAACCCAAGCGCAAACCAGGAGGACAGCGAGGACATATCGGCAAAACCAGAAAAGGATTTGGGCGAGTAGATAGATATCAAATCAGCTCTCCTGACTTTTGTGAGCATTGTGGCAGCAAAGAATTAAGTGAGATAATTGGTTACAGCAAGCAGCAGGTAGCTTGTTTGGTCGCTAAACCAATTGAAGTAGTGGAATATCAACGGGTGAAGTGTCAGTGTAATGAATGCGGAGCAATGGTGATTGGCTCACCAGCATCCGGGATAGTCCCAGGACAAGACTTAAGTATCGACCTACAAGCATTATTGGTATGGTTAGGTAATTATGGACATATATCCTATGAAAAGCAACAAGAATTCCTGCGGGAATTAGGTGGCATTGAAATTGGTATAGGCACATTACAAGCCACAAATGGGCGGGTAGCCGATGCCGTCAAGCCTGCCATTGAAGACTTGTGGAAATGGGCACCGTTACAAGCGAACGTCCATGTCGATGAAACCCCTTGGTGTGTCAAGGGAGTCAAAGAATGGTTATGGACAGCTACGGGTCAAGATTTTTGCCTGTTTCATGCTGCGGATACTCGAAGTAGAGCCGAATTAGAGACGATGCTGGGGAACGAGTTTGCTGGTGTGTTGAGTTCCGATGATTTTAGCGTATATAACGGTATTGTGGTTGGAGCGCAGCAAAAATGTCTAGCCCATCTACGGCGACATTTTAAGAAAATTCTTCAAATTAGTCACGGTAACAATACAGTCGTCGCCTCTGCGTTCTTGGAATTAATTGATGAGGCATTTCGACAACATCGACTCCGGGCGCGAACACGCTGAAGAACTCGATTATCACACTTGGGCGAAGGAGTTTAAGGTCAGACTGGCAGAATTGTTAAATACTTGGCAAGGTCAGGTTGGTTATGCCGCTGGACTTTTACTGCGGTCGTTACAGAATAAAGCGCACCAATGGTGGTATTTTTTAGACCATCCTGAAATTCCCCCTGACAATAATTTGGCGGAACGTTCTCTGCGATTAGCCGTGACTAAACGTAAGGTATCTGGTGGTTCCCGGTCAATGTCTCGGTTTGAACTGAGATCTTGCACCATTCTCAATAAGCCCTTGCATTGTGTACCCAAATGTGAAATAAAGGGCGTATAAACAATG
>NZ_JAUBRC010000112.1:0-1702 GCF_036701635.1 Microcoleus sp. N9_B4
CTGATTTTCTCTGTTTGATCCTCACGAGTGAGTGTCAGTAACATGATACCTCATATTTCTGAGAAAGGCTATAATATATTCATGCTGCTGTTTTATCGCGCTCGCTCATCTTTTGAAGCAAGACAACTTATACCAAGAGCAAATTGTCTTGACTAATTAATGAAAATTATTCATAAATATCTAAACCTCGCGCTCGAACGTTATCCACTTGAAACTATTAAATAGTATTGACAGCAATACTCTCCTAAATGTCGCAAGATATCTTGACGCTCTTGGGTTAAATTACTGACCTGCTTCTCTCCATTTATCGTCACTAAATGTACCGCCTGAAACATCTGAAATATCCAGCGCATTGTCGGCTTATCGGTCAATTTCTTTACCTGATTTTTCACTCGATCGTTGGTAGCTTCTAATTGTTGTCTCAATTTCCTTTGCGCCAGGTTATATACTAACAAACACAGTCCCATTATCATTCCGATTGCTTCAACTCGCTCCGGCTTTTTCGCGAATACTCTGGAAGTAAAAAATAACGGATCTTTGATAAATCTAAATCCTCTCTCATTACTTTGCTGCGCTTTGTATTCCGATAATACCTGTGAATTACTCAGTGCTTTAGTATCTAAGATATTTGTGGCTAATATAAATCTCCCAGCTTTGACTTTTTCCGCTTCGATTGCTGAAATTAGGGGCTCTATTTCACCCGTTACTTGATAGACTCTTGTCTGTGTCTTGCTCGATTCTTTGAGCTTTCTTTTTCTTGTTTTAACTGGTGTTTCTTGGGATTTGATTTCTGTTATTTGGTGATATTTCCATGAGTCTGATAACTTTTTTATTGCAATTTCTGCATCGGCAATACAAGCAAAGTTTTGTATGGATAGCTTACACAGTGAGGCTTTGGCTGATTCTAACCGTTTCTCTACTTGCTTGACTATTTTTTTAAGATCTGCTTGTTTTCTGATTTCACTTTCTATTACTAGCCATCTTTGCTTGATACCAGTATACTCACTCGTTTGGACTGCTATTTTATATCCTTTTATTTCAGAGTCTTCCCAGGCACTATCTTCAATGTTGCAGATTTTATTTTGAGCTGATTTAATGCTTAATGGTACTCTTGTTATCCATTTCATTCCTGCCATTGCTGACAAATTTTCTGCTGTGTATAAGGCACTGTCTGCTACACAGATTCCGTCAAATGTCCACTGATTTTTAAATTCTTTCAATCTCTCTACAAAGACACTTTTATCATCGGCATTTCCATCGTCTATTTTGAGATATAATGGTACGTCTCCATCTCCAGTTACGATCGTATCAATGATAAATTGTTTGAGGTCGGGTCTTCGATCTCTTGAATAGCCGCCATGAACGATTTTTATGGTTTTCATCGAAGATTCTGTATCTTCAGATTCTGCCTCAACTTCCTGGCTCTTTCCCCTGACAGTTTTTGTATGCTCCTTCTACTGATATTGAACTGCTATCTAGGTGAACGCTTTTCATTGATACTTGAAATTTCATCGCTGCTTTCAGGGCAATTGCCGTGAATAATTTTGTGGTTCCAGCTTGATGATATTTGTCTAAAGCTCTCCCGATTCTGTCATCCGGCAAATTGTTCGGGTGTCACTCCTTCTCCAATTAGATGTTCTGTTGCTTTTCCCACAAAAAATGTGTCAAATAGGTAGATTGGGGCGCTCAAAAATCCCAATCC
>NZ_JAUBRC010000113.1:0-1547 GCF_036701635.1 Microcoleus sp. N9_B4
GTAAGGATTCAGGTCTAAACCAGGGGTATTAAAGAGGGGGTCTGCACAGCAGGATTAACCCTCGCTTTGATAGCTTGCTCAAAAAACTCAATGACTGAACGTCTTTGACGACGGCAAGTTTGTATAACTGTCAATAAATTGGCAGTATCTTGGAACCGTGACATTGAACGGGAACCGCCACTAACTTTTCTTTTTGTAACGGCTAAACGTAACGTTCGTTCGGCTAAATTATTATCTGGTGGAATCTCTGGGTGATTTAGAAAATACCACCATTGATCGGCTTTATGGAGCAAGGAACGTAACAGTTTACTTGCTTCTGCTCCGGCTCGCTCAAACCAAGTTAAGAGTGCAGATTCAATTTTTAATTTAAACTCTGATGCCCAACTCCAGAACTCGTCAATCAAGAGAGTTTTTTGGTATAAAGCGTAGTTATGAAAGCCTTCATCAATCAAATCGATAAATTTGACGCCAATCTCCTGATTATGTAAACCTGGTAACTTGCTCAGCTTTTTGAAATGACGGCGTAAATGCGCCAGACATTTCTGTTGTGCTCTGACTGAATAACCATTATAAACGCTATAGTCATCCGAACTGAGGACACCTGTATAGCTTGCACCCAGAATTACTTCTAATTCGGAGCGAGAACGAGTATCAGCAGCATGAAATAAAGCGAAGTCGGTATTGGCAAAAATCCATAACCATTCTTTTACCCCTTTGACTGCCCATGGCGTTTCATCCGCATGGATATTGGGCTGGGTTTGTTTGACCCACTCTTTTAGCCGGTCAATACTTTGAGCCACGGCACCATCTATTCTTTCATTCGTGGCTACTAAAGTTCCCACTCCTATTTCTATTTTTCCCAGTTCCCACAACAGTTCTTGTTGTTTTTCGTAGGATAAATGCCCGTAATTATTTATCCATCCCAAAAAAGCTTGCAGTCTGATTCCGATATCTTGTCCCGGTACTATTTCTGGCGACCAGTCTGCTGTTTGTGTTTCCCCACACTCGCTGCAAATACACGTATATCTTTGATATTCTACTATTTCTATTGGACTCTCTACTAACTGAGCAACTTGCTCTCTCTCTATTTTGATAGGTTCGCCACTGAATTCGCTTTGACCACAACACCTACACACTTGCGGTCGTAATATCTCTAATCTATCTACCCGACCAAACCCCTTCCTCGTTTTTCCCGGATGCCCTGGTTGTCCTCCTGGTTTCCGTTTTGGTGTCTCCCTTTCCTCTGTTTGAGCTTCTAGTTTTTTCTCGCTTTTTTTGAGGATGTCGGACGATGGTGGCTTTGATGATGTTGTGCTGTCTAAATCTCTGCTGATTTTAAGTTTCTCTATTTCCTGTTCTAGTTCTATTACTCTGGATTTTAACTGCTCTATAGCCCTCGCCTGCTCAACGATCATCTCTACCAGTTTCTCTGTCGCCAACTGGTTTAAGATTTCACTGTTGAGTTTGGGTGGCAGGTTTTTTTTCATAATTGCTATATTCTACTTTCCAGTATCACACTTGTCAATACCCACCACCTGAATCCTTAC
>NZ_JAUBRC010000114.1:0-1522 GCF_036701635.1 Microcoleus sp. N9_B4
CAGGGTAAGCTCATCTAATTTGGTATAAATTGTACTTGACAAAAAGGGCAAGATATAAAAGAGCCTCCTGTCAAGAGCGGTTCTTTGAACCCATTTGAGATATTTTGATGATCGACAGATAAGGGACGAGCGAGAGATAAGGGGCGAGCGAGAGATAACGGGCGAGCGAGAGATAACGGGCCAGCGACAGACAACGGGCGATCAACTCGCAGCCTCAAAGATCTCAAATGGGTTCTATAATAGTGCTTCATCGGTGTCACGAATCGTGAGGAAAAATCATTCTTAGAAAGGATTCGAGCGTGTTGTGAATGAGGCAAAATCATCACCGAAACCCAACAGGTCTCAACCGCTCTCCATGCAACACTTACAAGCTTGCTTATCAACTTATTTTGATGACATACCAGATCCGAGAGTAGACCGAACAAAACAACATTTACTTAAAGACATTCTGGTCATTACCATATTAGCTGCGATCGCCGGTGCGAGCGGGGTGGGAAGACATCGAAAATTATGGACTCAGCAAGCAACAATGGGCGTGAAGAATTTTTAGAGTTACCCAATGGTATCCCCAGCGATGATACATTTCGCCGGGTGTTTGAAAAGCTAGACCCGAAAGTGTTAGAGGAGAAATTATCGCAATGGTTGCAACAAATTATGGGTTCAGTCTGCCAAGAAATCATCCCCATAGATGGCAAAAGTTTGCGAGGTTCTTACGATCGAGAGAAAGGTTTAAAAAACTTACATTTAGTGACAGCTTGGGCGAGCGGACAGCGTTTGGTAAGGAGGGCAAGTCAAAGTTGAAGACCATTCCAATGAAATCACAGCAATTCCAGCCCTACTAGAACTACTCGACATTGCCGGGGCGATTATCACCATTGATGCGATGGGGACTCAAACAGAAATAGTCCGACTGATTCGTCAGAAAAAAGCCGATTATGTCGTGGCACTAAAAAGCAATCATCCCACTCTTTACAATCAAGTTAAAGACTGGTTTGAGACGGCAAAAACTCAGGAATTCAGGGAAACTGAAATGAGTTATGATTCCCGCACTGAAAAGGGTCATCATCGCGTCGAAACTCGAAAAGTCTGGGCGGTATCAGTTGCCCAATTAGGAGGACTTTACAAGCAAGAACAATCTTGCTGGATTACGCACTATTGTTATGGTCGAAAGAGTTCGTCATCTGTGGAACAAAACTACTCACGAGGTACAGTTTTACCTAAGTTCTTTACCAGTAGATGCTAAAGCGGAATGGTCGTGCTATTCGTCAACATTGGAGCATTGAAAACCAAGTGCATTGGAGTTTAGATGTGACTTTTAATGAAGATAAATCCCGGATTCGCTCGTTAAACAGTCCTCAGAACTTCGCTCTGGTAAGACGGATTGCCCTTAATGCGGTCAACCAAGAAACAACTCTCCAGCGTAGCCTGCGACAAAAAATCAAACGGGCTGCGATGAACAATGACTATATGATGCAAATTCTCAAGTGCTTTTGTCAAGCATGATTGAGATGCTCTTACCCTG
>NZ_JAUBRC010000115.1:0-1481 GCF_036701635.1 Microcoleus sp. N9_B4
CCAATCAGCGAATCTTGACCGTTGCCGCCCTTGAGCACGTTGTTACCTTCGCCGCCGTAAACGCTGTCATCACCATCGTTACCGTTCAGGCTGTCATTGCCGCTGCCGCCACCTAAGAAGTCGTTGCCATTACCGCCATCGAGGGTATCGTTGCTGCTGCCGCCGTCGAGACTGTCGTCGCCTTCGTTGCCCAAGAGGTTGTCGCTGCCCGCTTCCCCAGTTAGCAAGTCGTTGCCGCAACCGCCGTCGAGGGTGTCGTTACCGGCACCTCCCAGCATAGTGTCGTCGTCGCATTCACCGAACATCAAGTCATCGCCGTTACCTCCTCCCATCAAGTCGTTGCCGCTGCCGCCGGCGAGGGTGTCGTCGCCGGAATCGCCTGTCAGGATGTCGTCGCCGGAGTCGCCGACAACCAAGTCGTTACTCGCGCCGCCGTCCATCATGTCAGTTTCATCGCCGCCGTAGAGAGTGTCTTCGCCAACTTCGCCTAGGATGGTGTCTTGCCCTTCACTGCCAAACATCAAGTCGTTGCCGGCGCCTCCGAAGAGTTTGTCGTCGTCGATGCTGCCGTCAATTTTGTCGTTGCCGGCACCTCCTAATAATTGGTCGTTGCCCGTACCGCCGAACAGTTCGTCGTTGCCAGCGCCGCCGTCGATGGTGTCGTAGCCGGAACCGCCGTCGATTTTGTCTTCGCCTGCTTCTCCAAAAATCCTGTCGTCGTCTTCGTTGCCCCAAACGTTGTCGTTGCCGGCGCCGCCGTAAATCGAGTCGTTGCCGGCTTGGGCCCAAATGTTGTCGTTGCCGTCGTTGCCGAGAATCGAGTCTGCGCCGGAACCGCCGTCGATGTTATCCTCTCCGGTTTGTCCGAGGAGGGTGTCGGCTGCATCTCCGCCGTAGATTTGGTCGCTGCCGCGGCCGCCGTCGATGTAATCTCGGTCTTCGCGGCCGTAGAGTTCGTCGTCGCCGTCGTTGCCCCAGAGGGTGTCGCTGCCGGTACCGCCGTCGATGAAGTCGTTGTCGTCGTTGCCTTCGAGGCTGTCGTTGCCGGATTGACCGAATATTCGATCGCCCCCTTCTCCCCCTGCTAAAGTATCGTTGTTCGCCCCGCCGTCGATGTAGTCGTCGCCGCTGTTGCCGTCGGCGAAGTCGTTGCCGTCATTTCCGAAAATGCGATCGCCCCCAGCGCCTCCAGTTAAGCTATCATCGTCTGCGCCGCCTTCTAAGTAGTCGTCGCCACTGTTACCGGAGAGGGTATCTTTGCCGATTTGACCGAAAAGTCGATCAGCGCCTTCGCCACCATCAAGGCTGTCGTTGCCCGATTCGCCCCGCAGAATGTCATCTCCAGTTTGTCCTAACAGCGTATCCTCGTTATCGCCACCCCACAGTTCGTCGTCATTGGCATTGCCTTCTAAAAAGTCGTTGCCTTGGCGGCCGTATAATTTGTCGCGGCCGTCGTTGCCGGAGAGGGTATCGTTTTCGGT
>NZ_JAUBRC010000116.1:0-1477 GCF_036701635.1 Microcoleus sp. N9_B4
TTTGTAAGGATTCAGGTCAAAAAAAATTCAGTGTCAAAAGCTGGTAAAATAAAGGAATGAAAAAGCCCGCAGCCACCAAAGAGCAGAAAAAAACCGAAATCGAGCAGTTGAGCCAAGCTGAACTGGTAGAAATGGTACTGGGGCTGCAAAAAATTATTGAAGAATTGCAAGAAAAACTAGCTATTGCTACGGGCAAAAGCCGAACCACCAGTCAGACTTCATCAAAGCCCCCATCTACGGATCTGATCCAAAAATCAGAGAAACCAACAGTCCAACCAGAAGCAGACCAAAAAAAGAAACCAGGTGGACAACCAGGTCATCCCGGGAAAACCCGAAAAGGGTTTGGACGAGTAGACAGAACCGAAATTAGCTCACCAGACATCTGTCTCAATTGTGGCAGTAAAGAATTAAGTGAAGTAATTAACATTCATAGACAGCAAGTAGCAAGTCTAGTAGCAAAACCAATCGAAGTTGTTGAATATCAAACACAATCGTGTAAATGCCTAGAATGTGGTGCAGTAGTCAGAGGAGAACCACCCTTGGGAATAGTTCCAGGGCAAGACTTGAGCGTTAATCTCCAAGCACTCTTAGTCTGGCTGGGGAATTACGGGCATCTTTCCTACTCCAAGCTGACTGAGCTTTTGTGGGAACTCGGCAGGATTGAAGTGTCCGTAGGAACACTCCAAAAAACCAATCAACGAGTAGCAGCAGCAGTAGAGCCAGCTATCAAAGCACTGTGGGAATGGGCACCTCTTCAATAAAACGTTCATGTAGATGAAACGCCGTGGTGTGTGATGGGGGTTAAAGAATGGCTATGGACGGCTAGTGGAGAAGGATTTTGTTTATTTCATGCTGCAGATACCAGGGGGCGCGTGGAACTAGAAACCATGCTGGGCAAAGAATTTGCGGGAGTCTTAAGCTCAGATGATTTCAGTGTTTATAATGGTGTGAAAGTCGCAGCCCAACAGAAGTGTCTGGCCCATTTACGGCGGCATTTCAAGAAAGTGCTGGAACTTCCTGGCAACAATAATGCAGCAGTCGCTCAAATATTTCTGTCATTAATTGATGAAGCTTTTATCGCCCATGAGTCCTGGCGAAAGACGAAGGAGCAACTCACCTACGACTTCTGGGCTCAGGATTTCACAATACGATTGAATCAAGCTTTGACCAGTTGGTTGGGCAAAGTTGGTTATGCTGCAGGTCTGTTACTAAAATCCTTACGGGATAAGGCAGAACAATGGTGGTATTTTCTCTCTGACCCCTCGGTTCCTCCAGATAATAATAAAGCCGAACGTTCTCTACTCCTCGGCTGTAACTAAGCGGAAAGTTTCTGGTGGCTCTCGTTCGATGAAGCGATTTGAGGAAACGGCTAATCTGCTGAGTGTGATTCAAACCTGTCGTTTTCAAGCTCGCTCAGTAATGACTTTTTTCCGTGAGGCTATTTCTGCCCATTCTTGTGACTTGGCTATGCCTGAGC
>NZ_JAUBRC010000117.1:0-1463 GCF_036701635.1 Microcoleus sp. N9_B4
ATAGCATTGAGTCATGAATTGATCGGGCAGCCCTCCCAGCTTGTCAAACCTGCGGCATCCAAGTCACAACGATCGCACGCGAGTGCATCGCCAAAGCCAGGGCGATCGAATTTCTGCCCTTAAACAAATCATTAGCCGTCACTCCAGATCGAACTAACACTCGCCCGAACCGCATTCCGCAGACAAACAGCACCGAACCCAGCACCAGCGTCACTACTATTTCCATGACCTTAAAATTTTGTTGCTTAACTAGGTTTTAACATTGATGCGATCGACTTGAACCCCAATCAATAGTGGGAAACAGGAACAGTGGGGGAGAGATTTTGACGATGTTTGGGCTTCGTTTCTCAATTTCCCGCTACAATCGAATAAACAGGATTTATCCCAAATCGAAGCAGGCAAAACAACCCTTAATCCTAAAGGCTTGACCTGCATCGCTTGCTCGACATTAAGTTTTGCCATATTTTTCTTAATGAGTCTGAGTCAATGGTTGAGTTACTAAAGCAAGGAAAGCAAAAAGAAGCGCTGGAAGTTTATTCCACCCAAAAATGGGCATCAATTCTGAATGAGTATTAGGAATTAAATAACTACTTGGGTTAAAAAGAGCAGGAATTTATTGATGCTGCAACTTACCCACAAAACCAAATAAACACTCAAGGAGTAAAAAGTGAAATGTCGCAAAATATTATTCGGCTTAGTAAAGTAGTTCCTTTGGGCTTTGGCTCCATTTTTTTGTTAATGATTAGCATCGGATTGGCCACTAAATTGAGTATGGATAATTTAGCCGAAGCTATTGAGTTGCAAACGCACACTTATGTAGTTAAGACAAATTTGCAAGCCATAGAAAAAAATTTAGTGGATGCTGAAACAGGACAGCGCGGGTTTATATTCACTGGTAAGGAGGAATTTTTAGAACCTTACAAAAAGGGAACCGTCGCCTTTGATAAAACAGTAAATGAGACAAAAGAGTTAATAAAAGATAACCCTGAACAAGTTAACAAGTTGGAGGAAGTTGAAAATTTGGGTCAGCAAAAACTAGAGGAATTAGCGGAAACTATATCCCTGAAAAGGGCTGGGAAAGAACCAGAGCTAAGAGCCTTGGTGATTTCAGGTAAAGGCAAGATATTTATGGATCAAATCAGGGATAAGCTGGCAGAAATGCTTAAGCTAGAAGATAATCTACTGCTTCAAAGAACAAAAATAGCAAAACAGTCGGAGCAATTAGCGACGACTGTTTCTATAGGAGGTACCGTTGTTGCTGTAGTATTGGGTTCATTTATTGTATTATTTGTTTTTGATAAAATTATCCGACCAATCAATCAGGTAGCAAATACGATCGCCAGTTCTTCCACAGAGATTGCGGCCACAGTGGAACAGCAGGAACGCACAGCCGCACAGCAATCGAGCTCTGTAAATCAAACTACAATCACAATGGATGAGCTGGGCGCGGCTTCCCAACAATC
>NZ_JAUBRC010000118.1:0-1394 GCF_036701635.1 Microcoleus sp. N9_B4
TTAACACACAGCCTCTTTCTGATATTTAGAAAGGGGCTGTGTTGTTTTTACTGATTACACTGAATCCTGAAATTATACTGGGGGGGTAACAACCAGCCTGAAACCCATACCTTTGTAAGGATTGAGCCAATGTGTGCTAAAAAACGATAGGCAGTATAATTGTTACACGCTTGCCTATCTCAAAAATAATGATACCAACATTCTACCTCATTCATTTAAAAAAACAACTAAGTTCAGCTCAATTTAAACTGATTGGAATCTTGCTACCCTTGATACAATCCTGGGGGGGTGACGACCCGCCCCAAACCCATAGTTAGTAAGGATTCATTACTCACAAGTTAAGCTAAAAGCACTATTGTCAATGAGTAATTTTACTCATCTTTTACCTGTTGACCCAATTAATTGGAGTTTAGACTAAGCACAAATTGACTCAGCATGAGCTGAGTGGAAAAAATGGTTAATCAGCGAGAGGTTCTCAAGGTTAACTTACGAATTTTGTGGATTTTTGGAACCGACCTTTACCCTTTTTGACCACAGGATAGCGGCATCTTCGGGTGCGAGGTTTTCCCGTTTGCCATCCATCCGAGTTTCCTCGACGTTTGGGAGCAACAGTGGGAGTCCCAATCTTGATTAAAAGTGGAAGCATTGATTGTGCAACCCTTCCAGGGGTCAATTCAGGCAGAGACTTTTGCCAGGGCAAACGAATTTCTCTGACGACATCTTTAGCTAACCATAATTGCCAGGTTAGTAAAGGCATCAAATCACTCCATCGTTCGCACTGTTCTGGGGTACTCAACTTCGGCACAGTCCAATGTAAGGTTTGTTTAACTAACCGATACCAATGCTCGATGGTAAAACGACGCAGATATAGTTGCCAAATTTCAGCCAGAGATGGCATTTGGATACCAACCCACACTAACCATAAAGGTTGACTATTTAATCGACCCGTTACAGTTTCTAAACGTTCCACTAAAATTAGAGTCATTGGATGTTTGGGACTGCCTCGAAAGTGCAAGTCATCCCATTTTCTTAACCGAATTTTTCCGAGTTTTGGCTCAACAGATTCCAGAGTTTGTTCTGGTTCCCACCAGCTTTGAGAGTCGTTAAGTTTAAACTGGTTCCCATGAATTCTTGGTCTTCCTTTACCACTATAAGATAGAGGTGCTGACCACAAACAACGATTAGAACGAATAAGTAGCTAGACAAAATTAATTACATAGTTTTTTCCAAATTCTTTCAGGATTTTTTCCACAGATGTAACAAAAGTTCCCCAACTCTTGTAAGCTGTTGCACATTTAAACTGTGATACAAGCATTACCCTTATTTTTGATTTTGCGACCCCATTTAATTATTAATTGCCCTTCATTTAAGAGGCGGTGCAATAAATACTCTAG
>NZ_JAUBRC010000119.1:0-1317 GCF_036701635.1 Microcoleus sp. N9_B4
CTGACAGGTGTAGGTTTTTTACAACTAGGAGGAGTTACAAGTATAGAAGGCATCTACAGGAGTGTGAGGGAAGGAGATCCAACGCTCAAGATGAATGGTTCGATTGTTGAGTAGATTAGCCATCAAAGTCACAAAGCCGAGAAGAAAGCAAGACAAATGACGCTGTTTTTTGAGGCCCATCGGCTGATTTAAAGCAATATGTCGAGGGGGAAGTTGTTGAAAATTTGAGGCTAGTGATTGATTTTCGTGAGTTCCACCAAGGCTCACCATCCACAAAGTGGCAACAGCCAGCACTAACCACATTCGTTCAGCTCGTTGTGGATCAAGTAAACGGGTATTATGCCATTGCCAGCCATCAGATTTGAGATCGCGGTAAACGCATTCGGTACAAGAACGTAGTCCATACCAAAGAACGTTTGCTTCCTCCGGTTTGAGGTCAGTCAAAATCAACCACGGGTCTTTGTAGCCTAGATCCCAATGAGCTAGGAGTGTACAATCAAGAGGGTTAGTTTTAAAACAGACGACTTGCTGGGATATTGATTGTCCGCCTTGACGAACCAGATGTGCCAGTGGCTCCCATGTCTGGTTCGATGGCAGACGATAGGTTCCTTGATGATTAATACGTAGAAATGGATGCCAGCCCACACTTTTAATCAATTGATAAAGCCAATCAGCATATAGTCCTCGGTCAGCGGCAACTATCACCCTAAAGTTAGCGGGAATCACACCTTCAACTTGAGAAATCAGTTTTTGCCAATGGGGTTTCCAACTTCCTGGCTCTGTCGCTCCGACAATACACCACGCTACAGGAATTCCCGACCCACCCAATAAGATGTTCATCGACAGAACTGTAAATTTATCCCCGATGCTAGTGGCATCCAATGCCAAGGCAATGTCCTCAACATTTTCCGGTAGTAAACTCAGAACCCACAACAGTAATGGAGCAAAACAACTACTCACATCCAACTCACGACGCTTTTTTCCTTTTTTGGCCTTGGCTTCTTGATACCATTCTTTTAATCGCTGACGAACTGTATTTGGCTTTTCTCCGTTGATCTGAGCCAGAGAGTGCGAAACTTGGGTCAAGCTGCTAGATTTGGTCATCACTACACCAAAACTCCAGGTTGCTAACCCAATCGCTTGAGGTATGGACAGGTGAGGCATTTGTTTGGATACAATACATGACCAATCTTTGAGATGCTTATTTTTCAGCATTTAGGTTTTCCCCCAGCCCTGTATTTCCTGCTCATCACCCTTATTGTCGCCTGGTTTAATTGACTTTATACTACCCCGTTGTAAAAAACCTACACCTGTCAG
>NZ_JAUBRC010000120.1:0-1217 GCF_036701635.1 Microcoleus sp. N9_B4
TCAGCCCAAAAGCGTTCGGATTCCAAGTTTTCACAACTGATAAAAAAATCCGACCCACATCTGCGGAATGTGGGTTACTACTTATCTTCCTTAAAAACTACATCTTTTACCCAATGCAACTGATTTTCAATCAGCCAATGACCTCGGATTTTTGAGGCAAATATTTCGGCACTTAGCGATAAGCTGCTAATGTAATAGGCAAGATGTTTGTCATCTTTTTTGCCAGGAGTGCCACTTCTTTCCACTTTAATCAAACTGGTAATTTTACCCCATTTTAATTTGTCAAAATCCTTGACTTTTGGGTCGGGAATATCAAACACAGATACTTTTCTGATGAGGTGACGACCATGACTAATATCTACCGCTCGCGTTTGACTTCTAGGTGGTTGACTTTCTGTAATTTCTACGACCTGTTTAAACAAGTTTTTTTGATTGCCTTTAAGAGCGATAATATAATCATTTTTAGATTGAGTAATTAAAGTAGTTGTCTCTTTTTGACAATGCAAAACATCCAAGGTAAACACGTTACCTTGATGGGGATAACCCTTTACCAGCTCTTGCGCCTAACTGATTTCTGAACTTTTTTTGTTTTCAAATTTTTGGACTCTGAGAACCAAACCACTGTGCTGACTAAATAAAGACACAATTGATCCAAAATTTTGAGAGTTAGTCTGGGAATTTTGGCAGGTACTTCTGAGACACTTGCCATCAATTGACACCCAATCAGTTAAGTCGATTGAGGTAGTTAGTTGACTAGCCGATTGATTAAATGCGTCGATTAAATCCGACGTTTTAACCAACATCATTGATTGTCTAATAGTCGAATAAGATGGTACTCGATCGATTGTTAGATGAAAAGTTTTAACGATAAGTTTTTGGTTAGCCTTGGCAAATGTTTCCAGATCTCTATATCCTAAATGACCGAAGATTAGTCCCAAAACAACTAATAGTAATATCAGCCATAAGGGATGTCTTTTTCCTAATTTTTTCCCTGGGTCATTGACTTTTTTCAGAAAGGGGATTAGAGTCAGGATATATATTGATTGTTAAACGATCGCTAAAATCTTATCAGATAGCGCGATCGCTTTTACTTTTGGCGATCGTACCCGAGAATGAAACAGTCCTGGCTACCGGACTTGATATAATTTCAGGATTCAGTGTAATCAGTAAAAACAACACAGCCCCTTTCTAAATATCAGAAAGAGGCTGTGTGTTAA
>NZ_JAUBRC010000121.1:0-1180 GCF_036701635.1 Microcoleus sp. N9_B4
GGGTGCATCTCACTTTGGCAAATACATCAAATTGAAAGTTGACCGTTGAGATAGGCACAGCGAAGAGCAAGGATAGAGGAAACGTTCTCAATATTCCATTGCGCTCCCGATATTTTCACCCTTAATCCAATGCGTTTAATTATTGATTCAACTGTTCCCGAACCTATCGAGCTTATGGATTCTTCTTTGTAGTATTGGTAATTAACTATTCGGCAGCGATGGGTCTCTAAATAATTGCAAAACGTTTTAAATGCTTGACCTTTAAAGTCTTTAAATAAATTTATAACTTCATCAACTTTGCCTTGCCACAACATAGTTTCTGCTAATTTTAATCGTTTTATTGAACCCCCTACCTTGTAGAGATTTTCTTTCAGATGATACCAATCTAAGATTTCTTGTCTTTGTTCATTGTCTCCAATTTCTTTAAATATGTTCCAAATTCCAGCATGACCATCTCCTAAACAATACATAGGGTGTAGTAATTTTTGGGTATTAGTCCAATCAATTAAATCTTGATTATTTTGAAAAAATGCTCCCGAATAAACATTATCTAAACATACGGCTTTGTAGTCTTTCCAGTAACAGCTCTCGCCCTTGGTTTCGTTGCGTAGTCTAACTTTACCGCCATCTAATGTAATTTCTTTGACTCCTTGTTTAGATGTAGGCAATTCAAATTCTTGTCTCTTGACTAATATGAGTAATGTACTGTGAGAAATTTTGATTCCCGTAAATTTCTCCAAATCTTTTTCTGCCATTTGATAAGATTCATTGGCACTTATTAAAAGACAACAATTTTCCATGAGTGGACTAAATTGACTGTAAGCTTTTAAGTCAAAATATTTTGCCTGATTATCTGTAATGTCGAGCGAGCCGATTATTGATTTTATTTTTCGGGGTTTTCCTGTTTGAATTCCTGATACTGCTGAAAAAAAAAGCTACCTAGTTCTGGACCAACTTCTGATAATATTTTATGGCGCAGGGATTTTTCTATACTTTCAAAACTTTTTAACTCGGTTGGATCTGTATTTCTGTAAAAAATTTCTGCTACCGCTTTTAAGTGGGCTTTTAGCTGTTGTTGGTCTGAGGGTGTCATTTTCTTTACCTCATTTTTATTTAACGATTTTACTAGCTTTTTCATTTTAACCCTTTTTTGACATATTCGCAAAAGTGAGATGCACCC
>NZ_JAUBRC010000122.1:0-1129 GCF_036701635.1 Microcoleus sp. N9_B4
ATAGTCGAGCGCTTCTAGAATATCGGCTTCGCCAAGAAAAATTATAACCCACATCTGCGGAATGTGGGTTATGAAGCTTTACGAAACGAAACTTCCCCCGCACGCGAGACAAGTTCCAATTAAGTAACTGTTTTTTGATCCAGAACCCTATCTTTTTTTTCCTACTTTTAGCGGGTATTATTCATAAACTTAGGAAATGTGCGATTAAGGGGACAGGCCGAAATCTTCGGGTTCCCACAACCTTGATGCCGTCCGCCCGAACATGAGAACATCCTCAATTTGCTCCTCGGTCATGCTTTCATCGAACAGCCAAACTTTGCAGGGGGAACGCATCTTATTGAACACTGTTCATAAGTGGTGAGTATATTTTGAGATAAATTCACCATTCTTAGAAGCTACAGACACGCTTTGTAATGACTTTAGTAAGAAAACAGTAACTGATTAATGGTGGTTTTTACGCTTCTGCTAATTTTGAGACAATAAAACTATTACAACCACTGTTTCCAAGTTGTATAAGAGTTAATAATGAGTTATTCGTGAGGATTTAGTTAACTGCAACAGCGAGGATCTTGGTCAAATAGTCATCCTCCCACCCGGCTCGAAGTCGCTTATTTTTTGCTCCAGTTTTTGAAGTTTTCTCTCTTATCAAAAGATTGAGCGATATGTGTCTAAGAATCGCAAAGTTTTGCGGAGCATTATCTTTTATAATCCGACACTCATCTTCACGAAAACCCACATCTAATACCCAATGTAAAGAATTTTCAATTCCCCAATGACTGCGGACTGATTCACCCAGTTTTTGAGCATTATTTGGTAAACTACTAATGTAATAACGAGTTTCAATAGTTGTTTTTCCCTTCACCATTCTCACGGATTCTATCAAGCCTATACTGTGAAGTTTCTCCCATTGATTGTCGGGGTCAATTAGCTCTTTGATGTCACTTAACATTAAGTAATGTCTGATTTATGAGCGACCGTGATTATTCTCTTTCTTCGTCGAATGAGCTGTATGTGTAAATCCCGAAAATCCTTGTCTAATTGCTTGTTTAAACAACTCTTTCGACGAAGGCATACAGGGATGGTTGGTTCTTTTTTAAGGTGATTACATAATCTCCTTCTTGTTCGACAA
>NZ_JAUBRC010000123.1:0-1106 GCF_036701635.1 Microcoleus sp. N9_B4
AACTGAGATCTTGCACCATTCTCAATTAGCCATATTGCCAACCACTAACAGTGATGTCAAAACCCTGCTGACGAGCTAAACTCTGGGTGCGAGCGATATTAATTAATAGCCCCAAAACTACTAGAGATGCTAACAAAGTTTCTCTCGCCAGTAGCGCCGCCTCTCCCCAATCTGGCAAGGTAGTTTTTCCCGATGCTAGATATGCCCAGAAGGCGAGAAAGTAGGCAATAAAAGATAATACTAGCCACCGATAAACTCCCAATAAAGTGCTTTGTCCAAACCGATGCAAACCAAACCGATGTTTCACTGTTTTAAAGAATCCTTCAATCTGCCAACGTCTTCTACCGAGTCGAGTAATGTAGACAGCCGATAAAGGTTTTGTCGAAATTACAAAGCGTTTTTCGAGACTGCCATCATCCCGTTTGAGCCAATACCAAGACAGGGTGACTGGAAAGTTTAATCCTTGCAGCACTACTTGCTGACCCCTTTGCAGTCCTTGGTTTACCTGCCGCGCATCTGCCAACCTCCGATCGCTCCTAATCCCAAAAATACCACTTGTACGTGGTTGTTTTTTTACCCAGTTGAGCATTTCTATACTGCCAAATGCGCTATCACCTAATACTCGAATTTCATAATGTGCTGTTAAGGTTTTTGGCAGAGTTTTTAGCAATCTTTGACCGAGTTTTATTGGCGCCAACTCTCCCTTGCCCCGATAGACTCGGAACCCCCAAGGTACTCGACTTCTTCCCACAAGTATGTAGAGGACTAACAGGTGCAATCCTCGTTTACCATTATAGACTCTAATTAGTTTCCCTAACCCTGAGAACTTACCAACTTTTTCCAAGGTGGTCATATCCAAAATTACAGTTAAAATTGGTCGCCTCCCAAGCCCTCTTTCGGCTTTGACTTGCCTGATGATCTCTGCCCGCACAACTCTAATTACTGCCCGGACTGACCATTGATAATGATTGAGGAAGCGACTAATCGCGCTGGCACTTACTGTTTGAGAATGAGTCGGGTAAACTTTGTCCTGTTGCTTCCAGAAATAGACCTAGCAAGGCTCGCAGACTTTTTTGTTGATATTTGCTTGGCATTAAATCCATCAA
>NZ_JAUBRC010000124.1:0-1020 GCF_036701635.1 Microcoleus sp. N9_B4
TACAGCACTTCCGGATGTTATGAGGTACAGTAGCAGCAATTAGTAAACCAGTTTTTGAGATGTTTCGGATTAATTAAGTCAAGAGCCACAGCAATTATCGTATCAACCATTTGAGTGGTGGTTGGCGAAAACTGTCGCAACAAAGATTTGAGTTGCGACCACCATAATTCAATTGGATTAAAATCAGGAGAGTATGGGGACAAACACAAGATAGAAGCACCCACCGCTTCAATCATGGGCTTAATTGAATCTACTTTATGCGCTGGTAAGTTATCCATCACTACTACTGCTCCCGACCACAATTGTGGCACTAAGCATTTGTCGATAAACACCTCAAATGCTTGGCTATCCATCGAGTTGTCTAGGGTCATTAATGCTACTACTTGCGTGAGACTAATTGCACCAATTACTGTGACTTTCTTACCTCGATAAAAAGGTTTGACCGCATAGGCTCTCGTCCCTCGTTGGGAACGCGCATGAGTTCTGGTTAAACCTAGCAATACTCCAGTTTCATCTAAAAAGACTAGATTTTTTGGGTCGATATGCTTGACTTTTTCCCAATACTCTAACCTTAATTTCATGACTCTTTCAGTGCCTGCTTGGCTACTCCTAACTGTTTTTTTTTACGATTTAATCCCAACTTTTGTAAGGCGTTACACATGGCTGTTCTACCCACCCAATTTCCCGTCTTCTGAGCAAATAACTCACACAATTCTAGTAAGGTTGCATCGGGATGTGCTGCCACTATTTCTCTCAAAGAAGCTGTGGAATTATTCAAATGACTATATCTCGGTTTTCCCCTGGGTTTCGGCTGTAAATTCCCCTCTATTTTTTGTTGCTTGACCAGTTTTTGAACTAAACTTTTACTGACGGAAAATATCGCTGCTGTTTTTCTGATCGACAGCTTCTGATTTTGATGGGCTGCTACTATTTTTGTCCGCAAATCTACTGAATATGCTTTCATTGGTGTATTTTTTTAATCTATTCTTATTGTACCTCATAACACCCGGAAGTGCTGTA
>NZ_JAUBRC010000125.1:0-1010 GCF_036701635.1 Microcoleus sp. N9_B4
TTTGATGTCCTCGACGACTGGCTCAAACGCGATCGCTTCGTCTTCGTAGGCTGGTCTGGCATCCTGCTATTCCCCTGCGCCTACCTAGCCATCGGTGGCTGGTTAACAGGCACCACCTTCGTCACATCCTGGTACACCCACGGTTTGGCAAGCTCCTACCTCGAAGGAGCCAACTTCCTCACCGTAGCAGTCTCCACCCCAGCCAACAGCCTCGGACACTCCCTGCTGTTCCTGTGGGGCCCCGAAGCACAGTGGGACTTCACCCGCTGGTTCCAACTCGGCGGTTTGTGGACATTCGTAGCCCTCCACGGCGCCTTCGCACTGATCGGCTTTTGCCTGCGTCAGATTGAAATCGCCCGTTTAGTCGGCATCCGTCCCTACAACGCCCTAGCATTCACCGGCCCCATCGCCGTGTTTGTTTCGGTGTTCCTGCTTTACCCCTTGGGTCAATCAGGCTGGTTCTTCGCCCCCAGTTTCGGCGTCGCAGCAATTTTCCGCTTCCTGTTATTCCTGCAAGGCTTCCACAACTGGACGCTCAACCCCTTCCACATGATGGGCGTTGCAGGCATCTTGGGCGGCGCGCTGCTGTGCGCCATCCACGGTGCAACCGTAGAAAACACCTTGTTTGAAGACGGCGAAGGTGCTAACACCTTCCGCGCCTTCAACCCAACTCAGTCAGAAGAAACCTACTCGATGGTGACAGCCAACCGTTTTTGGTCGCAAATCTTCGGAATTGCCTTCTCCAACAAGCGCTGGTTGCACTTCTTCATGCTGTTCGTACCTGTCACAGGCTTGTGGATGAGCTCCATTGGCATCGTCGGTTTAGCATTAAACCTGCGCGCCTATGACTTCGTATCACAAGAATTGCGCGCTGCTGAAGATCCTGAGTTTGAAACGTTCTACACTAAGAACATTCTGCTTAACGAAGGCATTCGTGCTTGGATGGCTCCGACAGACCAACCCCACGAAAACTTCATCTTCCCTGAAGAAGTTCTGCCTCGCGGTAACGC